>NZ_LZKC01000453.1:0-9738 GCF_001672685.1 Mycobacterium sp. E2462 | reverse complement strand
TGCAGTGGGGCGCGGAGTGGTTTCTCGCTCAGCTGGTGGACGGCGACATGGCCAACAACCAGCACGGGTGGCAGTGGTGCGCCGGGTCGGGCACCGGCGCGGCGCCCTACTTCCGCATCTTCAACCCGGTCACGCAGGGCGAGAAGTTCGATCCCGACGGCAGCTACATTCGGCGCTGGGTGCCCGAGCTGCGCGACGCCGACGACGCGCACCTGCGCAAGGGGCAACGCCCACAGGGCTACCCCGACCCGATCGTCGACCACGGCGCCGAGCGCGCCGAGGCGCTGCGCCGCTACCAGAACATCTGAGCGATCGCACCGATGGGCCAACGGTGCTGATGGGACGCGTGGTGCTGGGACGGCGCGGCTTGGGTGAATCTTCGCCCAATCGCTTCCCGGCCAGCGAACTGGCATGCAATTATCAGCCAGCTCACAGTTACTCAGCCGTTCGGGAGGCGCTCATGACACGCTCGCTCGCCAGGACCCTGTTCATCTCGGGCGCCGCGGCCGGCCTGCTGGCCGGTGTCGGCGCGTGTTCGTGCTCGGTCGGTTCAAAGTCGTCACACGCGGTCAGCAAGGGTGACGTCGCCAGCCAGATAACCGCCAAGATGACCGACGCCGCGGGTAACAAGCCGGAGTCGGTGAGCTGCCCGGAGGACCTGCCGGCGAAGGTCGGCGCCCAGATCAACTGCGACATGAAGGTCGAGAACCAGCCCTTCAACGTCAACGTCACCGTCACCAGCGTCGACGGCAGCGACGTCAAATTCAACATGGTCGAGACCGTCGACAAGAACCAGGTCGCGCGCGTGATCAGCGACCAGCTGTCCCAGAAGGTCGGCAAGGCGCCCGACGCCGTGACCTGCCCGGACAACCTGAAAGGCGTCGTGGGAGCGACGTTGCGGTGTGAGCTGATCGACGGGGTCAACAAGTACGGGGTGCAGGTGGTCGTCACCAACATCGTCGGCGGCGACGTGAAGTTCAACCTCAAGGTCGACGACCAGCCGGAGCCCGCCGCCTAGCGGTGATCGCAAGCGCGGCGAAGCCGGGCGCCGCGGGTCACCGCCGGAAAGCTAGCGGTGATCGCAAGCGCGGCGAAGCCGGGCGTCGCGGGTCACCGCCGGAAAGCTAGCGCGCCGCCTTCTTGCGCTCGATGTCGGCCAGCGCGGCCGCCAGCTCGGCGCGCTGCGCGGCGGAGCTCTCCCAGGCCAGCTGGCGGTTCTTGACCACCTTGGCCGGGGCGCCGACCGCGATGGAGTAGTCGGGAACCACGCCGCGGACCACCGCGTGGGAGCCCAGCACGCAGCCGCGCCCGACGGACGTGCCGCGCAGCACCGTCACCTTGACGCCCACCCAGGTGTCCGGGCCGATCCGGACCGGGGACTTGACGATGCCCTGATCCTTGATCGGCAGCGTGATGTCGTCCATCCGGTGGTCGAAATCGCAGACGTAGCACCAGTCGGCCATCAGCACCGAGTCGCCGAGCTCGATGTCGAGGTAGGCGTTGATCACGTTGTCGCGGCCCAGCACCACCTTGTCGCCGAACCGCAGCGAGCCCTCGTGCGCGCGGATGGTGTTCTTGTCGCCGATGTGCACCCAGCGGCCGATCTCGAGCTGCGCCAGTTCCGGCGTCGCGTGGATCTCGACGTTCTTGCCGAGGAACACCATGCCGCGGGTGATGATGTGCGGGTTGGCCAGCTTGAACTTCAGCAGCCGCCAGTAGCGCACCAGATACCAAGGGGTGTACGCGCGGTGGGCCAACACCCAACGCAGCGAGGCCAGCGTAAGGAACTTGGCCTGGCGTGGGTCCCGCAGGTTCGATCCCCGCCAACGGCGATGGATCGGGGCGCCCCACATGCTCGTCATGGCCGCACAGCCTAACGCGGTCAATCAGCGGCGCGCGAACCGCCACGGGTTACCCTCACCTGTACTCGATTGCCGCCCATGCCGACGTCCGCGGAAAGGATCTGGGGAACCCAAGTGCTTGCCCGACACGTCGTCTGTGGGCTCCGGCGTTCGTCATCGGCACTGCTCGCGGCCATGCTCGCGGCCGTCGTCGGCGCGTGCGGCAACACCGACTCGTGGGTCGACGCGGCTCCGGCCGCCGGCTGGGCCGCCCAATACGCCGACGCCGCCAACAGCAGCTACACCGCCACCGGCGGCGCCGCCAAGCTGGCGCTGCAGTGGACCCGATCGGTGAAGGGCACCCTGGCGGCCGGCCCGGCGCTCAGCGGCCGCGGGTACGTCGGGCTCAACGCGCAGACGTCGGCGGGCTGCTCGCTGATGGAGTGGGAGAACGACGACCGCGGCCGGCAACGCTGGTGCGTGCGGCTGTTCCAGGGCGGCGGCGTCGGCGGCCCCCTGTTCGACGGCTTCGACAACCTGTACGTGGGCCAGCCGGGGGCGTTCCTGTCGTTCCCGGTGACGCAGTGGACCCGGTGGCGCCAACCGGTGATCGGCATGCCCGCCACGCCCCGCTTCCTCGGCCACGGCCAGCTGCTGGTCGCCACCCACCTCGGGCAGGTGCTGGTCTTCGAGGCCCACCGCGGGGACGTCATCGGCAGCCCGCTCGACCTGGTGGAGGGCGTCGACCCCACCGACGCGACCCGCGGCCTGGCCGACTGCGCGCCCGCCCGCCAGGGCTGCCCGGTGGCGGCGGCCCCCGCGTTCTCCGCGGCCACCGGGATGGTGGTGGTCGGTGTCTGGCAGCCGGGCGCCCCGACCGCCGGGCTGGTGGGCCTGAAGTATCACCCCGGGCAGACGCCCCTGCTGTCCCGCGAATGGACCAGCGACGCGGTGCCCGACGGTGTCATCGCCAGCCCGGTGCTGTCGGCCGACGGGTCGACCATCTACGTCAACGGCCGTGACCAGCGGCTGTGGGCGCTGCACGCCGCGGACGGCAAGGTGAAATGGTCGGTGCCGCTGGGGTTTCTGGCCCAGACGCCGCCCACCGTCAGCCCGCAGGGCCTGATCGTCGCCGGCGGCGGGCCCGACACCCGGCTGGTGGCCGTCAAGGACGCCGGTGATCACGCCGACCCGGCGTGGCGCCGCGACGACGTCACTCCCCTGTCGTCGTCGAGCCTCGCCGGCCCCGGTGTCGGCTACACGGTGGCCAGCGGGCCGTCGGCCAACGGCGCGCCCGGGATGTCGGTGCTGGTGTTCGACCCCGGCACCGGTCGCACCCAGAACAGCTACCCGCTGCCGGCGGCGACCGGTTATCCCCTCGGCGTCTCCGTGGGCGCCGACCGGCGCGTCGTGACCGCTACCAGCGACGGCCAGGTTTACGGTTTCGCCCCGGCCTGACCCGGCCATACTCTCTGGATGCCCCGAGACGACTCCGCGCCGGCGTCCCCGGCCGACCCCACCCCGCGGCATAAGGCGGCCGGCACCGCGGCGACCCTGGTCTTGCTGGTCCTGCACGCCTGCCTGTACGGGGTCAGCCTGTTGGTGGTGGGCCTGCTGGTCATGGTCACCGACCCGTGCGGCTATCAGAAGTGCGGCGATCCCGCGTGGCTCAACCGGGCCATGACCCTGCAGTCCTGGGGCGGCGGGGTGTTGCTCCTGGTCGACGTCGTCGCCGCCTGCTACCTGCTGGCCAAGCGCCGACGCGCGTTCGTCGTCCCGATCGTCGGGTGCCTGGCCCAGGTGGTGCTGACGGTCGCCGCGGTCGCGATGGAGTTCCAGGCCGGACCCGTCTGAGCCTCAGACGGCCAGCGGCGGGAGGGCGCTGCGCGCCACCTGCGCCTGAACGGGACCCGCGAACGCCGGCAGCATCTCACCGGGCGCGAAGTAGAAGATCAGCTGGTCGTCGGTGATGGCGAAGTTTTGATAGTGCGTCTGGTCGAGCCCGGTCGACGGCAGAATGGCCGCCGCTAGCGGGCTTTGGCGTTCCAGATCGCGCTGCACGAGCGGGAAGATGGCGTCCAGCGGCGGCCCGGCCGGCCCGAATAGGGTGTCGAGGGTGATCGGCTGCTTGCTGCCGAGGTTGTAGTTGAACGCCTTCCACCAGATCGACGTGTGGGACCCGCCGACGTCCTGGAAGAACTTGAGCACCACGCTGCGGGTGTTGTGCGAGGGCTGACCGGCGATGTGCTGCTCGGTGGTGCCCTCGAGCTGATAGGGCTGATCACGGCCCCCGGAGCTCTGCGCGACGCTGACGAACCCATCCCGGTTCTGGGTGACGTAGTCGATGAGTGCCTGCTCGTCGGGATAGTCGGCCGGGAACACGATGTTGAGGGTGTAGGTGGGCCCGGTGGCGTGCAGGTGGCAGAGCTGGCCGGCCTCGACGGTGCCGCCGGCGCACGCCGGCGCTGCCGGCGGGGGCGGCGGCGGTGCCGCGGCGGCCGGCCAGGCCAGCAGGATCACCGGTGCGAGCAGCGCAGCGGCTCTCAGGAAACGCATGTGTCGAAGGTGTCCTCGCAAGACGCGCCGGGGTGGCGACTCTCAGAATTGGGCTTCGCCAGCGTACCCGGCGCTAGCGGGACGGCCGGCAGACGAACGCGGTCGCGCGGCCCGCGGCCCCCGCGCCGATGCGGGTGACGACAACGGACAGCGGCTGATGCCCGCGTAACCGCATCCGGCGCCGCACCGCGTCGGGGTCCAGCCGCACGCCGCGAACCAGCACCTCCAGGGCACCGCAGTCCCGCGCGGCGAGGGCCTGGCGCAGGCGTCGCTCGTCGAACGGCAGCTGCTCGAGCACCTCGAAACCCCGCACCCCGGGCGGCAGCCGGTCCCCGGACAGGTAGGCGATGTCGGGGTCCAGTTGCCACAGCCCGTGCCGCGCGGCGTACTGGCGCACCAGCCCGGCCCGCACCACGGCGCCGTCGGGGTCGACGATCCACCGGCCGGCCGGGCGCGCCGGGCAGTCGTCGGGGTCGGCGTCGGTCAGCTGCTCGCCGCGGTCGAGCACGCTCGCGCGGCGGCGGACACCCGGCTCGGCCAACCCGCCCGACCAGCCGCACGCCTCGCGCACTGAACCGCCGTAGGACGTCACCTCGACCTCGCCCTCGAAACCGAGGCGGCGCAGCTCGTCGAAATCGATTCCGGGAGCGCACTTCACGACGAGGTCACGGCCGCGGTAGCAGTCGAACAGCGGGGCCAGGCCGGGCCGGTAGTCGGCCGGATCGAACCGGCGACGCCCCCCGACGCGACGGGCGGGGTCGGCGACGACGACCGAATCGCGGGTCACCGGGCGCAGCGCGTCGGCGCGGCAGAAGACCGCGCCCACGCCCACGTTGTGGGCCGCCATCGCCACGCGCACCGCGTCGACGTCGCTGCCCACCGCGCGGACGCCCGCCGCCCGCAGCGCGGCGACCTCGGTGCCGATCGAGCACGTCACGTCGTGCACCGGGCGGCCGGTGGCCGCCAGCCGGCGGGCCCGGTGCAAGGCCACCGGCGCGGCGGTGGCCTGCTGCAGCGCCTCGTCGGTAAACAGCCAGGTCTGGACGTCCCCGAGCCGGCCCAGCTTGTCGGCGGCCCGCCGGCGCAGCAGCGTGGTCTCCACCAATGCGGCCGCCCGGTCACCGAAGCGGGACCGCGCCGTCGCGACGTCGGCGACCCGGGTGGCGTCGGTGAGGGCCAATTCGGCCACCGCCGTCAACGCCGCGAGGCCCGGCTCCGACCGCAGGTAGCCGACGTCGTCGAGGGAGAATT
Source organism: Mycobacterium sp. E2462 (assembly GCF_001672685.1). Classification (NCBI taxonomy): domain Bacteria; kingdom Bacillati; phylum Actinomycetota; class Actinomycetes; order Mycobacteriales; family Mycobacteriaceae; genus Mycobacterium; species Mycobacterium sp. E2462. The sequence continues at coordinate 4,090 of NZ_LZKC01000453.1, read as the reverse complement.
CGATGGCCCGGCTCCTCCCCACGCCGCTGCGCGGCCCGCGTCGTCACCGCGCGGACTCGCCCGGCGTGCTCAGGCGGGTTTCACCCCGGTGACCATGACGTTGTAGAACCAGCCCTTAGGCACAACGCGCCGCCACACGTTGGCGTCCACCCAGCTCAGGGCCTTCCAGCCGTTGAACGCGAACTTCGCCCAGCCCCAGCCCAACCGTCCCGGCGGCACCGAGGCCTCGAAGGTGCGGACCGGCCAGCCGAACATCGCGGCGGTGAACTCCTCGCTGGCGGTGCGGACCTCGACGGCGCCGGCGTTGCCGGCCATCCGCTCCAGGTCCTGCGGGGTGAAGGTGTGCAGGTCGACGATCGCCTCCAGCGCCGCGGCGCGCGAGGATTCGTCGAGCTCGGCCTGCGGCCGCCGCCAGCCGCGCAGGCCGGGCAGCCGAGTGACGTTGGTGGCGACCCGCCAGGTCAGGGTGGACAGCTCGCGGGCGTAGACGTCGCCGGCGCTGGTCGGTTCGCCGGCGAAGACGAACCGGCCGCCCGGGCGCAGCACCCGCAACACCTCACGCAGCGACAGCTCGACGTCGGGGATGTGGTGCAGCACCGCGTGCCCGACGACCAGGTCGAAGGTGTTGTCCTCGTACGGGATGCCCTCGGCGTCGGCGACCCGTCCGTCGATGTCGAGACCCAGCGACTGCCCGTTGCGGGTGGCGACCTTGACCATGCCGGGCGACAGATCCGTCACCGAGCCCCGCCGAGCGACACCCGACTGGATCAGGTTCAGCAGGAAAAACCCGGTGCCACAACCCAATTCGAGAGCCCGATCGTAGGGCAGCTCCCGCAGCACCTCGGGGGGCACGATGGCGTCGAACCGGCCCCGGGCGTAGTCGACGCAGCGCTGGTCGTAGGAGATCGACCACTTCTCGTCGTAGGTCTCGGCTTCCCAGTCGTGGTAGAGGACCTGCGCCAGCTTGGTGTCGTGTCGGGCGGCTTCGACCTGCTCGGCGGTGGCGTGCGGCGTCGGAACGGCGTCGGTGGAACTCGTCGTCATGCAGGGCAGCCTAACCGCCGCCGGGCTCCCCGTGTTCGGCGGCGGCGAACAGCTCGACGTAGCGGCGCCGCTCGGCGGCCAGCCGCTCGGCCGGTTCGGTGTCGAACAGCTCGTTGATGCCGGCCTTGGCCGCGGCCAGGGCGTGCCGCGGCCCCTCGAGGAAGCGCCGGGCCCAGGCGGCCGCGGCGTCGTAGACGTCGTCCGGGGCCACCATCTCGTCGATCAGGCCCAGCTGCAACGCCTCCTCGGAGTCGAAGAACCGCCCGCTGAACACCAGCTCCTTGGCCTTGCTCTCCCCCGCCACCCGCGTCAGGCGGGCCAGCGCCCCGGCACCCGGCACCAGGCCGGCGAGGATCTCGGTCACCCCGAACTTGACGTTGTCCCCGCTGACCCGCCAATCGGCGGCCAACGCCAGCGTCAGGCCGGCGCCCAGCGCGTAGCCGGTGATCGCCGCGACCGTCGGCTTCGGGATCCGGGCGACGGCGTCGAACGCGTCCTGGCGCACCCGGGCCGCGGTCGCGGCCTCGTCGGCCGTCAGCGTCCGCAGTTCGGGCATGTCGTCGCCGGCGGAGAAGATCTCGTGCCCGCCGAACAGGATGACCGCGGCGACGTCGTCGCGCCGTCCCAGCTCGTCGGCGGCCGACACCAACTCCCGGTAGACCTGGCGGGTCAGCGCGTTGGTCGGCGGCCGCGACACCAGCAGCATCGCCAGCCCGGCGTCTTGCGAGCCGTCGCTCACCACGACGCTGACGAACTCGCGCGGGGGGATGCTCAATGGCGCCATCCCATGCCGCCCGACTCTCGTGCCCGGTGGTAGCGGTCGGAGTCGAAGAACTCGAACACCCAGTTGTCGCCCTGGATTTCCAGGTGCGGCTGCACGGTCACGATCTGGCGGTCGACGGCCAGCACTTCGGCGACGGTCCGCCCGGCCAGCGAGTCCAGCTGGGTCCACGTCGGCGGCAACAGGAAGCTGCGCCCGGCCTCGAAGTCGTCGAGCGCCGCGCGCGGGGTCGCCCAGCCGGCCCGGTCCGACTCGGTGTTCTCCCCGTCGGCGCGCTGCCCCTGGGGCAGGGCCGCGACGAAAAAGTAGGTGTCGTAGCGGCGGGTCCGTTCGGCCTCGGGGGTGACCCAGTTGGCCCACGGGCGCAGCAGGTCCGACCGCAGTTCCAGGTTCTCGCGGCGCAGGAAGTCGGCAAACGACAGCGTCCCGTCGGCCAGCGCCTGCCGGGCCTCCCGGTACACCGAGGCGTCGCCGACGATGCTGTTCGGGGCCGAAACGGCCTGGCCGGCCGGCCCGGCGAACAGCACCCCGGACTCCTCGAAGGTCTCGCGGGCGGCCGCGCACACCAGCGCCTCGGCCAGGTCGGGCTCGATGCCGAAGCGCTGCGCCCACCAGGACGGCGGCGGGCCGGCCCACGCGCCCAGCCCGCTCAGGCCGGCGTCGCGGTCGCGGTCGTCGACGCCGCCCCCGGGGAAGACCATGACTCCCGCCGCGAACTCCATCTTCGAGTGCCGCCGCATCAGGAACACGTCCAGGCCCGCCGAACCGTCGCGGACCAGCATCACCGTGGCGGCGGGCCGCGGGACCAGCGGCGGTGGCTCGGGTGCGGTCATAGATGCCTCCGGTGAGCGGCGCGGGTGCGGACGCGCCTCGCGAAATAGCGTCCGTCGATGACGTCGAGCGCGATCGCTTGACCGAACGCGGTGGACAGGTTCTCGGCGGTGAGCACGTCGGTCAGCAACCCCGCCGCCACCGCCTGCCCCTCCGACAGCAGCAGGCAGTGGCTGAAGCCCGGCGGGATCTCCTCGACGTGATGCGTCACCAGGACCAGGGCGGGCGAGTCGGGGTCGGCCGCCAGGTCCGCCAGCCGCGCCACCAGCTCCTCGCGCCCGCCCAGGTCCAGGCCGGCGGCGGGCTCGTCGAGCAGCAGCAGTTCCGGGTCGGTCATCAACGCCCGCGCGATCAGCACCCGCTTGCGTTCGCCCTCGGACAGGGTGCCGTAGGTGCGGTCGGCAAGGTGTTCAGCGCCAAGGCTTTCCAGCATGTCGACCGCCCGGCGGTAGTCGACCTCCTCGTATCGCTCGCGCCAGCGGCCCAGCACCGCGTAACCCGCCGACACCACCAGGTCGCGCACCACCTCGTCGGTGGGTATGCGCTGCGCCAGGGACGACGAGCTGAGGCCGATCCGGGCGCGCAGCTCCGAGACGTCGACGCGGCCCAGCCGTTCCCCCAGGACGTAGGCGACGCCGGTGGTCGGGTGTTCGGCAGCGGCGGCCAGGCGCAGCAACGAGGTTTTGCCGGCCCCGTTGGGACCGATGATGACCCAGCGTTCGTCGAGTTCGACCGACCAGTCCAGGGGGCCGACGAGGACGTTGTCGCCGCGCCGCAGCGACACCCCGCGCAGGTCTATCAGCAGGTCCTGATCGGCCGGCTCGTCGATCGGGTCGGCTCCGTTTTCGGGCACCCGACCATCGTGCCGTACCGGGATCGCTACTCCTCGAGCGGGATCTCCACCCGGCGAACCTCGCCGTCGACCGCGTCGGCGGCCTCGATCTCACCGCGCGTCACGCCCAGCAGGAACAGCACCGTGTCCAGGTACGGACTGCTCAGCGACGCGTCGGCGACCGCCCGCAGCGCGGGTTTGGCGTTGAACGCCACCCCCAGCCCCGCGGCGGCCAGCATGTCGATGTCGTTGGCGCCGTCGCCGACGGCCACGGTCTGCGCCATCGGCACCCCGGCCTGTTGCGCGAATTCCCGCAGCGCCGCGGCCTTCCCGGGCCGGTCGACGATGGGCCCGATCACCCGGCCGGTCAGGACGCCGTCGACGATCTCCAGCTCGTTGGCGGCGACGTAGTCGAGCATCAGCTCCTCGGCCAGCGGCTCGATGATCTTGCGGAAGCCCCCGGAGACCACCCCGCAGTGAAAACCCAAGCGCCGCAACGTCCGCAGCGTGGTGCGGGCGCCGGGCATCAGCTCCAGCTGCTCGGCCACCTCGTCGACCACGCTGGCGGGCAGTCCCGCCAGCGTCGCCACCCGCTGGTGCAG
>NZ_LZKC01000452.1:0-3951 GCF_001672685.1 Mycobacterium sp. E2462 | reverse complement strand
GGCGATGATGTTGCGCTGGATCTCCGAGGTGCCGCCGGCGATGGTCGCGGCGAAGCTGCGCGCGTAGCGGTCGAACCAACTGCGGTAATGGCTGTCCAGATTCAGCGCGGCGAAGGGGGCGGTCATCGCGCGACCCACCAAGCCGTCGGCGCCCGCGGCGCTCAAGGCGTCCTCGGACGCCCGTTGCAGCGCCTCGGAACCGAGCAGCTTGAGCACCGATTGGGCGGGCACATCCTCTTCGCCGCGAGCGGCTTTCGACAGCGCCGCCGATCCCAGCAACCGCAGCGCGTAGGCGTCCATCACCAACGTGGCGTAGCGGTCGCGTTCGAGGGCCCCGCCGGGACGGAAGTCGACGCTGAGCTCGTGCAGCAGGTCGACGTAGCCCATCCAGAGCATGACGCGCTCGTGACCGAGGGAACCGGTGGCCACCTTCCACCCCTCGTTGAGGCCGCCCACCAAGTTCTCGGCGGGTACCCGGGCGTCGGTGAAGAAGACCTCGTTGAAGTCGACCTCGTCGACGTCACACAGCGACGCGAACGGGCGCCGCACCACGCCCGGCGTGTCGGTCGGGATCAGCAGCACGCTGATGCCCTTGTGCTTGGCAGCGTTGGGATCGGTGCGAACGAACGTCAGCAACACGTCGGCGTCGTGGGCGCCCGACGTCCACACCTTCTGCCCGTTGACGACGAAGTGGTCGCCTTGCGCATCGGAGGACAGCACCGCGCGCGTTTTCAGCGACGCCAGATCCGATCCGGCGCCCGGCTCGCTCATCCCCAGCGACGCGGTCATCTCGGCCCGCAGGATCGGCACCGCCCACCGTCGCTGCTGCTCCGGCGTGCCGAACGTCAACAGCGACGCCGCGATGATCCCGACCCCCTGCGGGTTGAAGCTCTGGTAGATCCGCCGGCGCCCCAGCTCCTCCAGGTAGACGTATTGCTGCAGCAATGTGGCGTTGCGGCCGCCGAATTCGGGCGAGTTGCCCGGCAGCAACCAGCCGTTGTCGAAGAGGAGCCGCTGCCAGCGGCGCGCCCACTCCGGCACGTCCGAGCTGGACCGCGGCCGTTCGCTCGCCTGTGCGTCGGACGGCAGGTGGGCGTCGAGGAACGCGACGAACTCCGCCCGGAAGGCCTCGACGTCGGCGTCGAAGGTCAGTTGCACGTCTCTTCCCTCAATACCGTCGGGCGCCACCGTGTCGGCCCGCGGCGGCTGCGCCGGCGGAACGGTTCGCTCTTGCGATAACGCTTCCCAAACACGCGTCTAAGAGAATAGTATTCTCATGCGAAGCAAGTTACAATCTCCAACACGTGATCCGTGAGGGGGTCGAGCGCAGCGATGTCACGGCGTTCTCCGGTAGAGTCCAACCATGTTCTCCCCGCGCGGCAATCATCCGAGTCGGCCGTGACCACTCCCAGCGAAGAGCCGGCCTGGAAGCAGCGCGCCGTCGAGCGCTCCATCAAAACGGCGAAACTGCGTGCGGCGCAACGGGTTCAGCGCTTCCTCGATGCCGCGCAGGCGATCATCATCGAAAAGGGCAGCACGGACTTTACCGTGCAGGAGGTCGTGGACCGGTCCCGCCAGTCGCTGCGGAGCTTCTACCTGCAGTTCGACGGCAAGCACGAGTTGCTGCTCGCCCTGTTCGAAGACGCGCTGAGCCGCTCGGCCGACCAGATCCGCGCCGCGACGGAAAGCCACACCGACCCGCTGGAGCGGTTGCAGGTGGCGGTCGAGTTGCTCTACGAGGCGTCCCGCCCGGACCCGACGGCCAAGCGGCCACTGTTCACCGACTTCGCCCCCCGGCTGCTGGTGACCCACCCGGCCGAGGTCAAGGTCGCCCACGCACCCCTGCTGGCCCTGCTCACCGAGCTGATGGAGGCCGCCAGCGAGGCCGGCGCGCTGCGCTCCACGATCAACCCGAAGCGCATCGCCGCCATGACGATGCAGACGGTGATGTTCATCGCGCAATCCAGCGGCGGTTCCGACGACGCGACGGTGCACCCGATCACCGCCGAAGAGGTGTGGGACTTCTGCTCGCGCGGCTTCGTCGCGTAACCCCTCCCGCCGTGCCGCCCGGTCTGCGGGTATCGCGCGACGAAATGAGAATGCAATTCTCTTCCAAGAAGAGTTCAGATTAGCCAAAACGAATCTGCCATTGACACTCGGTGACCGGTGGTGACAGAGTTCAAGCGGCGGAGTCGAAAGGATGTTCCGCGCCCGTCAGGCCAATCGAACTACTCGGGAGTTGAGGTAGCCCATGACTGGACGTGTTGAGGGCAAGGTCGCCTTCGTCACCGGGGCGGCACGTGGTCAGGGCCGCAGCCACGCGGTGCGGTTGGCCCAGGAAGGCGCCGACATCATCGCCGTGGACATTTGTAAGCCGATCCGCGACGGCGTGGTGGATACCGCCATCCCGGCCTCGACGCCGGAAGACCTCGCCGAGACCGCCGATCTGGTCAAGGGACACAACCGTAGGATCTTCACCGCCGAGGTGGACGTGCGCGACTACGACGCCCTCAAGGCGGCCGTGGACACCGGCGTGGAGCAGCTCGGCCGGCTCGACATCATCGTGGCGAACGCCGGAATCGGTAACGGCGGTGAGACTTTGGACAAGACCAGCGAAGAAGACTGGACCGAGATGATCGACATCAACCTGGCCGGCGTCTGGAAGACCGTGAAAGCCGGTGTGCCGCATCTGCTGGCCGGTGGCCGCGGCGGTTCGATCATCTTGACCAGTTCGGTCGGCGGCCTCAAGGCCTACCCGCACACCGGCCACTACGTCGCCGCCAAGCACGGCGTGGTGGGCTTGATGCGGGCGTTCGCGGTTGAGTTGGGGCAGCACATGATTCGCGTCAACACGGTGCACCCCACGCACGTCAAGACACCGATGCTGCACAACGACGGCACCTTCAAGATGTTCCGGCCGGACCTGGAGAATCCGGGTCCCGACGACATGGCGCCGATCTGCCAGCTGTTCCACACGCTGCCGATCCCCTGGGTCGAGCCGGTGGACGTCAGCAACGGCGTCTTGTTCTTCGCGTCCGACGAATCGCGATACGTCACGGGCGTCACCCTGCCGATCGACGCGGGTGGCTGCCTGAAATAGAGTCCCGCCTCGTGGAGGGATTCCTGTCTGATTTCGAGGGGCGCGGCGCGGTGATCACCGGCGGCGCCAGCGGCATCGGCCTGGCCACTGCCGCCGAGTTCGGCCGCCGCGGCGCGCGGCTGGTGCTTTCCGACGTCGATCGGCCCGCGCTCGAACGGGCGGTGAATGGGCTGCGCGCAGCGGGATTCGACGCGCACGGCGTCGGGTGTGACGTCCGGGATCTCGACGAGATGCTGGGACTGGCCGACGAAGCCTTCCGGTTGCTCGGCCGCGTCGACGTCGTGTTCAGCAACGCCGGCATCTTCGTCGGCGGCCCCATCGCGCAGATGACGCACGACGACTGGCGCTGCATCATCGACATCGACCTGTGGGGTTCGATCCACGCCGTCGAGGCCTTCCTGCCGCGGTTGCTCGCGCAGGGCACGGGCGGGCACATCGCGTTCACCGCGTCGTTCGCCGGCCTGGTGCCCAACGCCGGGATGGGCACCTACGGCGTGGCGAAGTACGGCGTGGTCGGGCTGGCGGAGACGTTGGCGCGTGAGGTCAAGGCCGAGGGCATCGGGGTATCGGTGCTGTGCCCGATGGTGGTCGACACCCCGCTGCTGTCGAACTCCGGGCGGATCCGCGCCGCCGACGACGCCCCGGCCGCGGCCGGGGAGTTGCCAACGCAGGACGCGGCCGTCACCGCCGCCGACGTCGCCCGCCTGACGGCCGAGGCGATCCTGGCCAACCGCTTGTACGTCCTGCCGCACGCGGCCGCCCGCGCGTCGATCCGCCACCGGTTCGAGCGCATCGACCGCGCCTTCGAGGAGCAGGCCGCCGAGGGCTGGCAGCACTAGCCGGGATCCGGT
>NZ_LZKC01000451.1:0-555 GCF_001672685.1 Mycobacterium sp. E2462 | reverse complement strand
TGAGCCTCCCGCGGGAGGCCGGTCTAGGCGCAGCGGGGGGCCGCCCAAAGCGCAACGGCGACAGCGCCGCGCGCCGGGCGGCGGGTCGTCGCGCCACCGGATGTGGTTGAGCACCCGATCCGTGCCGGGCACGTTGAGCGTGAAGCCCAGAATGCCGTGCTGGCCGGGCGGCGCACCGGTGCCCAGCGACACCAGGCTGGTGGGCGTGGTCGAGGGGAAGGTGCAATCCAAGCGGCTGATCCATCCGGCCTCGCCGGCCAGCACCGACGCCAACAGCGGCGCTGCGGGGGCCAGCGACGGCAGCAGCTGCCAGCCCAGCCCGTCGACCAGCACCACGCAGACGCGGTCGACGGCGCCCACCGCGTCGGCCAGCCCCAGGGCGTCGTGCGCGCCGGGCGCGCCCAGCAGGGCCGCCGCCGCGGGCATGATGTCGCACAGGGAACCGGGCACCCGGTCAGTGTGGCACGACGACCGCCGGCCGGCGCGCGGCGCTGTCGCCGTTGCGCTTTGGGCGGCCCCCCGCTGCGCCTAGACCGGCCTCCCGCGGGAGGCTCA
>NZ_LZKC01000450.1:0-935 GCF_001672685.1 Mycobacterium sp. E2462 | reverse complement strand
GGCGCTCATCCGCGACGGCGTGATCGGCGACGGCGCCGACATCGGCGCGCGCTGCGAGCTGCTGCGCGGCGCCCGGGTGTGGCCCGGCGTGGCGATTCCCGACGGCGGCATCCGCTACTCGTCCGACGTGTAGTTCGTTTCGTTGTCGCCCCTGCGGGCCGAGCGTGCGGTTAGCTTCACGTTCGGCGCCGAACGTGAAGCCAGTTTCACGCTCGGCAGGCCCGGCCCACCAAATATCTCAGGGCGTCGTCGGAGCCGGGCGGCAGCTCGTCGGCGGGCCACCACCGCAGGTCGTCGGACTCGTCGCTGATCGCGATCCGCGCCCCGGCCGGGGCGTGCGCGACGAACTGCAGGTCCAGGTGCCGCGTCGGCTTGCCCAGCGAGCAGGTGACCGGGTGCACGTGCACGGCCGCCAGCCCGGGCGCCAGCAGCAGCCCGTCGACGCCGGACTCCTCGGTGGCTTCGCGCAGCGCGGCGGCCGCGATGTCGGCGTCGTCCTCGTCGCAGTGGCCGCCCAGCTGCACCCAGCGGCCGACGCGGGGGTGCAGGGTCAGCAACACCCGGCCGCCGCCGTCGTCGAGCACCAGGGCCGACGCGGTGACGTGGCCGGCCTCGCACTCGCGCCGGCAGGCGTCGTCGCGGCCGTACAGGAACGCCAGCACGGCGTGCCGCAGCGCATCCTGACTTGCGTCGGGCGCCCGCCAGTCGGTGAGCAGCCGGATCGCCGACTCCCGCACGCTCATCGGCGGATCAGCAGGCCGTCGGTGTCGGCCGGCGGCCGCGGGCCGGCCGGCTCGGCCGCGTAGCCGACGGCGATGGCGCCCAACGGCTCCCAGTCGGCCGGCAGCCCGAGCTCGGCGCGCACCAGGTCCGCGGCGAAGATCGTCGACCCGATCCAGCAGCTGCCCACCCCCCGCACGGCCAGCGCCACCAGC
>NZ_LZKC01000449.1:0-3668 GCF_001672685.1 Mycobacterium sp. E2462 | reverse complement strand
CGCGGCCGAGGCTCAGTTGCCCGACTGAGCACCCACTACTTTCCCCACCCCATGCGAACGAAGATCAAGTAGGAAGACGAAAAGCCATGGCCGAGTTGACAATCTCTGCTGACGCCATCCAGAGCGCCATCGAGGAGTACGTAGGCTCCTTCACCTCCGACACCTCCCGCGAGGAGGTGGGCACGGTCACCGAGGCCGGGGACGGCATCGCGCACGTCGAAGGCCTGCCCTCCGTCATGACCCAGGAGCTGCTCGAGTTTCCCGGCGGCGTTCTCGGCGTGGCGCTGAACCTCGACGAGCACAGCATCGGTGCGGTCATCCTGGGTGACTTCGAAAAGCTCGAGGAGGGTCAGCAGGTCAAGCGGACCGGCGAGGTCTTGTCGGTCCCGGTCGGTGACGCGTTCCTCGGACGGGTCGTCAACCCGCTGGGCGAGCCGATCGACGGCCGCGGCAACATCGAGACCGACACCCGCCGCGCCCTGGAGATTCAGGCGCCCTCGGTGGTGCAGCGCCAGAGCGTGAAAGAGCCGCTGCAGACCGGCATCAAGGCCATCGACGCGATGACCCCGATCGGCCGCGGCCAGCGGCAGCTGATCATCGGCGACCGCAAGACGGGCAAGACCGCCGTGTGCGTCGACACCATCATCAACCAGCGCCAGAACTGGGAGACCGGCGACGAGCGCAAGCAGGTGCGGTGCGTGTACGTGGCCATCGGCCAGAAGGGCACCACCATCGCCTCGGTCCGTCGCGCGCTCGAAGAGGGCGGCGCGATGGACTACACCACGATCGTGGCCGCGCCCGCGTCCGACTCCGCCGGCTTCAAATGGCTTGCGCCGTACACTGGTTCGGCGATCGCCCAGCACTGGATGTACGACGGCAAGCACGTGCTGATCGTGTTCGACGACCTGAGCAAGCAGGCCGAGGCGTACCGCGCCATCTCGCTGCTGCTGCGTCGCCCGCCGGGCCGCGAGGCCTACCCCGGTGACGTGTTCTACCTGCACTCGCGGCTCTTGGAGCGTTGCGCAAAGCTCTCCGACGAGCTCGGCGGCGGCTCGCTGACCGGCCTGCCGATCATCGAGACCAAGGCCAACGACATCTCGGCCTATATCCCCACGAACGTCATCTCGATCACCGACGGTCAGTGCTTCCTCGAGTCCGACCTGTTCAACCAGGGCGTCCGCCCGGCCATCAACGTCGGTGTCTCGGTGTCCCGCGTGGGTGGTGCCGCACAGATCAAGGCGATGAAGGAGGTGGCCGGCTCGCTGCGTCTGGACCTGTCGCAGTACCGCGAGTTGGAGTCCTTCGCCGCGTTCGCCTCCGACCTGGACGCCACGTCGAAGGCCCAGCTGGAGCGCGGTGAGCGGTTGGTGGAGTTGCTCAAGCAGCCCCAGTACCAGCCGATGCCCGTTGAGGAGCAGGTGGTTTCGATCTTCCTGGGCACCGGCGGCCACCTGGACTCGGTGCCGGTAGAGGACGTGCGGCGTTTCGAGACCGAGCTGCTCGACCACATCCGGGCGTCGGAGGAGAAGTTCCTCGCGGGCATCCGCGACAGCCAGAAGCTGTCCGAGGAGGGCGAGAAGCAGCTGACCGACATCATCAAGAACTTCAAGAAGAGCTTCGCGGCCACCGACGGTGGTTCGGTGGTGCCCGACGAGCACGCCGAGCCCCTCGAGGGCGAGGAGAAGGAGTCGGTGAAGGTCAAGAAGCAGTCCGACAAGGAAGGCGCCAAGAAGGACGGCGGCTCCGGCAAAGACAGCGTTTCCAAGGACAGCGGCTCGGACCAGGGCGGCTCGGAGAAGAAAAAGAAGTAGCGACCAATGGCTGCCACACTTCGCGAATTGCGCGGTCGGATCCGCTCCGCCGGCTCGATCAAAAAGATCACCAAGGCCCAGGAGCTGATCGCGACCTCGCGGATCGGAAAGGCGCAGGCTCGTCTCGAAGCCGCGCGCCCGTACTCCGAAGAGATCACCCGCATGCTCACCACCCTGTCCGGCGAGGCCGCGCTGGATCATCCGCTGCTCGTCGAGCGGGATGACCCGAAGCGGGCCGGCGTGCTGGTGGTGTCCTCCGACCGGGGACTGTGCGGTGCCTACAACTCCAGCGTCTTCCGCCGCTCGGAGGAGCTGTTCGCGAAGCTGCGTGAGGAAGGCAAGACGCCGGTCCTGTACGTGGTGGGCCGAAAGGCGCAGAACTACTACTCGTTCCGGAACTGGGACATCACCGAATCCTGGACTGGTTTCTCCGAGCAACCCAGCTACGAGAACGCGTCGGAGGTGGCGTCGACCCTGGTCGATGCCTTCATGACCGGCAGCGGCGCCGACATCGACGACGACCAGTCCGGCTCCGGCGAGGGCGTGGACGAGCTGCACATCGTCTACACCCAGTTCAAGTCGATGCTCTCGCAGTCGACCGACGCGCGACGGGTGGCGCCGATGGTCACCGAGTACGTCGAGGACACCGACGATCTGCACACCCTGTACTCCTTCGAGCCCAGTGCGTCGGAGCTTTTCGACGCGCTGCTGCCGCGGTACGTGACCACCCGCGTGTACGCCGCGTTGCTCGATTCCGCCGCCTCGGAATTGGCGTCGCGACAGCGGGCGATGAAGTCGGCCACCGACAACGCGGACGACCTGATCAAAGAGCTGACGCTGATGGCGAACCGCGAGCGACAGGCCCAGATCACCCAAGAGATCAGCGAAATCGTCGGTGGCGCAAACGCGCTCGCCGACGCCGACGCCCGGTAGCGCAAAGGAAGCGAAGAAAATTATGGCTGCCACAACTGACACCGCCGACAAGACCGAGAACGCCCAGGACACCGACACCAAGGGCCGCGTGGTACGCATCGCCGGCCCCGTCGTCGACGTGGAATTCCCGCGCGGCTCGGTGCCGGACCTGTTCAACGCCTTGAACGCCGAGGTCTCCTACGAGGAGCTGAAGAAGACGCTGACCCTCGAGGTGGCGCAGCACCTGGGCGACAACCTGGTTCGCGCCATCTCGCTGCAGCCCACCGATGGCCTGGTGCGGGGCGTCGCGGTCACCGACAGCGGCAACCCCATCTCGGTGCCCGTGGGCGAGGGCGTGAAGGGTCACGTCTTCAACGCGCTGGGCGACTGCCTGGACAAGGACGGCTACGGCGAGGACTTCGACCACTGGTCGATCCACCGCAAGCCGCCGAAGTTCGAGGACCTCGAGCCCCGCACCGAGATGCTGGAGACCGGCCTGAAGGTCGTCGACCTGCTCACCCCCTACGTGCGTGGTGGCAAGATCGCGTTGTTCGGTGGTGCCGGCGTGGGCAAGACGGTGCTCATCCAGGAGATGATCAACCGTATCGCCCGAAACTTCGGTGGTACCTCGGTGTTCGCCGGGGTGGGGGAGCGCACCCGCGAGGGTAACGACCTGTGGGTCGAGCTCAAGGAAGCCGACGTGCTCAAGGACACCGCGTTGGTGTTCGGTCAGATGGACGAGCCGCCCGGCACCCGTATGCGGGTGGCGCTGTCCGCGTTGACCATGGCCGAGTGGTTCCGCGACGAGGCGGGCCAGGACGTGTTGTTGTTCATCGACAACATCTTCCGGTTCACCCAGGCCGGTTCCGAGGTGTCGACGCTGCTGGGTCGCATGCCGTCGGCGGTGGGTTACCAGCCCACCCTGGCCGACGAGATGGGCGAGCT
>NZ_LZKC01000448.1:0-11202 GCF_001672685.1 Mycobacterium sp. E2462 | reverse complement strand
ACCGCATGCTGTTCGCCGAGGCCCTCGAGACCCAGAAGTGCCTCGACGAGGGCGTGCTGACGTCGACCGCCGACGCCAACATCGGGTCCATCATGGGCATCGGCTTCCCGCCCTACACCGGCGGTAGCGCGCAGTTCATCGTGGGTTACCAGGGTGCGGGCGGCGTCGGCAAGGAGGCGTTCGTGGCCCGGGCCAAGGAGCTGGCCGCCCGCTACGGCGACCGCTTCACGCCGCCGGCGTCGCTGACCTAAGCCGAAGGCACACGAAAGCCCCTGCAGCTCAACGGCTGCAGGGGCTTTCGCGTTCGTAGAGGTAGTAATGCGTCGGGGTCTGCTCCTCGTCGAGTCGCCGTTCGGTTCCGCTGGACAGCAACGTCCATCCGGTGGCGAATCGTCGCTGCATCTCGGCGGGCGCGACGCCCCGCACGCCGAACCGGCCGCCGGGCAGGAACGCCACGATGAGCAGCCGCGCGCGGGGTGCCGCCACCGCGCTGACCTCGCGGACGTAGGCGTCGCGGTCGGTGTCACTGAGATTGTGCAGGCAGCCGTTGTCGACGATGAGCGCAAAATCCGCGCCGACGCCTTCGGTGCTGAGCTTGGTGACATCCGCTTTGACGAAGTCGACCTGCGCCTGGGCGGCGGACGCCTTGGCCCGCGCGGCCTGCAGCGGTTGGTCGACGTAGTCGACGCCGGTGGTGCGCCAGCCGTGCTGCGCAAGGTAAATCGCTGCGTCACCGGTGCCGCAGCCCAGATCCAGCGCCCTGCCGGGCGGCAGTTTTTCGACGAGGTCCCGCAGCATTTCCGCGATCGGGTGGCCGTCCCAGGGCGTGAACCCGAACCGGTACATCAGCGTGAACAACGTCTGCTTGAGACCCATTCGTCGAGCGTAGGCCGCGGGGCAAGCCGCGTTCTCGCGGTGACTCCGCCGGCCGCCCGCCTCGCTACGCCAGCGCCGCGGTGACTCCGCCGGCCGCCCGCCCCGCTACGCCAGCGCCGCGGTGACTCCGCCGGCCGCCCGCCTCGCTACGCCAGCGCCGCCGCGATGCGGCGCCACTGCTCGCGCGGGAACGCCTGTGGGTCGGCCAGCAGTACCTGCACGCAGACGTGGTCGGCGCCGGCCGCGCGGTGCTCCTCGACGCGGCGCAGGATCGCCGCCTCGTCACCCCAGGCGATGATGGCGTCGAAGACCCGATCGCTGACTTGGCTCAGGTCGTCGTCCGAAAAGCCGCTGCGCAGAAGGTTGTTCGCGTAGTTGGGCAACGCCAGGTACGCGCGCAGCCACTCGGTCCCGACGCGGCGGGCCTCGTCGGGATCGTCGGTGAGGATGACGGTCTGCTCGGGCAGCAGCAGCGGGCCCTCGCCCAGCGTCGATCGCGCGGCGGCGGTGTGGTCGGGGGTGACCAGGTACGGGTGCGCGCCGCGGGCGCGGCTCGCCGAGAGCGCCAGCATCTTCGGCCCGAGCGCGGCGAGGACCCGGCTGCCGGCGGGCACCGGCCGCGGCGCGGCGTCCAGCCCGTCGAGGAACGCCGCCGTCGCGGCCAAGGGTTTGCGGTAGCGGCCCGGCTGGCCGGCGTCGATCAGGGGCGCGTGGCTGACCCCGATGCCCAGCAGGAAACGCTCGCCGTGCTCGGCGGTCAGCGCCGCATACGATTCGGCGACGTCACCGGGGGCGTGCATCCACAGGTTGAGGATGCCGGTGGCGACGACGGTCCGCGTGGTGGCGTCGAGCAGTTGCGCCACCGCGTCGAACACCGGGCCGCCCACGTCGGGTATCCACAACGCGGAGAACCCGAGCTCCTCCAATTCGGCTGCGGCGTCGGCGGATTCGCCCGGGTCGCCGTAGCGCAACTGACTGCTCCAGATCCCGACACCGGTGAGTTCCATCGAAGGCCTTCCGTTGGTGGCGTGCGGTTGCCCCACCATGCTGTCAAACGTCCGCACCGCCGTAGTCGGGCACCGGCATCCGCTCGTGCGCCCGGCGCGCCTTGGCAACCCGCCTGCCCAACACCCGCGACAGCGGCTCGGGCGCCCGTGACGCCGACGTCGCCCCGCGCAGCAGCGCCCAGGCCCCGGCCCGCGACGCGGGGACGACGCTCCTGGCCGCGTCGCGGGCGAAGGCCCTGCTGCGGTGCACCGCGTGGTGCATTCGCAGTTCGTACGCGGCGAACGCGTGCAGGTGATCGCCGTCCGCCGACGCGAGTTCACCTGCCAGCACGTAGGCGCCCAGCACGGCCAGGCTGGTGCTGCCGCCGACCGCGGGTCCGGGGCTGTAGCCGGCGTCGCCGACCAGCGTGACCCGCCTGCGCGACCAGATGTCCATGCGCAGCTGGGTGATCGCGTCGCAGTAGAACGGGGCCGCGCTGTCGAGCTGCGCCAACCAGCCGTCCACCTGCTCGTGCATCCCGGCGAACGCGGCGCGCGCCGACTCCCGCTGCCGCGCGGTGTCGCGGGGGTCGTGGTCGACGTCCTCGGTGCCGCGGAACAGCAACACCACCCGGGCGTCGTCCAAGTGCTCGGCGGTGTAGATGCCCGCGAAGCGCCCGGGCCCGACGTGACCGATCCTGCCGCCGGGATCGGCCAGCGCCTTGGGCGCGGACAGCACCGCGAGGTATCCGCCCAGGAACCGCGTCACCCCGGCCCCCGCGCCGAAGGTCAGGCGGCGCACGGTCGAATGCGCCCCGTCGGCGCCGACGACGACGTCGAACCGGCGCGGCTCGGCGCGTTCGAAGGTCACCTCGCCGTCGTGGTCGATCCCGGTGATGGAGTCACCGAACAGGTACTCGACGTCGGCGCGGGCGGCCTCGCGGTAGATCTTGCTCAGGTCGTCGCGCAGGATTTCCACGTGCCTATCGGGCGCCGCCGGATGGTCGCGGCCGAGGTCGATCTCGGCGGGCCGCTGTCGGCCCTCTCGGTACACCGTCATCCGGTCGCCGCGCATGGACCGGGCCTCGATGCGCGGCAGGACGCCCATCCTCTCCGAGATGTCCAGCGCGGGACGGAACAGGTCCACGGCGTGACCCCCCGGCGCGCCCGGCGCCGCCGCGCGCTCGATCACCGTGACGTCGAACCCGTAGCGGTTGAGCCAGTAGGCCAGCACGGGACCCGCGATGCTGGCACCGGAGATGAGGATCCGCATGGGCCTTACTACCACCTGGCCGGATACCGCGCGTGCGGGCGGCGCCGCGGCGAAGCATGCGCCGCGGCGGGCGAGCCCACACCGCGCGCCCCGCTAGAGTTCCATGACATGCGCTTCGGTTTCTTCATCCCGCAGGGATGGCGGTTGGACCTGGTGGACATCGAGCCCGCGCAGCACTGGGCGGTGATGCGCGACCTGGCCGCCTACGCGGACAACAGCGCCTGGGACTCGGTCTGGGTCTACGACCACTTCCACACCATCCCGGTGCCGACGAACGAAGCCACCCACGAGGCCTGGTCGTTGATGGCGGCGTACGCCGCGACGACGTCGCGCGTCAAGCTCGGCCAGATGTGCACCGCGATGAGCTACCGCAACCCGGTCTATCTCGCCAAGGTCGCCGCCACGGCCGACATCATCTCCGGCGGCCGGATCCAGATGGGCATCGGCGGCGGCTGGTACGAACACGAATGGCGCGCCTACGGTTACGGCTTCCCGTCCGCCGGGGTACGGCTCGGCCGCCTCGACGAGGGCGTGCAGATCATGCGCGACGCCTGGCGCGACGGCACGGTGAGCCTGCACGGCAAGCACTATCAGGTGGACGGGGCGATCGTGTGGCCGAAGCCGTTGCAAGGCAATGGGATTCCGCTGTGGATTGCCGGCGGTGGGGAGAAGGTCACGCTGCGCATCGCGGCGCAGTACGCGCAGTACACCAACTTTTCGGCCGAACACGAGGCCTTCGTCCACAAGTCGCAGGTGCTCGCCGAGCATTGTCGCGCCGTCGGCACCGACTTCGACGCCATCGTGCGCTCGGTCAACGTCAACGCCGTGATCGGCAGCTCGGACGCCGACGTCAAAGACCGGCTCAAGCGGGTTCGCGACCGGATGATCCGTTACGTGCCCGAACAGGCGGCGGACACGATGATCGCCGGCGCCAGCCGAGCCGATTCGGCAACCGGCACAACCGAACAGGTCATCGAGCGGCTCAGCAAGATTCGCGACCTCGGCTGCGAGTACGTGATCTGCAACTTCCCGGAGGCGGCCTACGACCGCTCGGGCATCGAGGCCTTCGAGCGCGAGGTCATTCCCGCGCTGAGTTAGCGATCCTCAGACGTCGGCGGTCTCGTATCGCGTCTTGGCCGGCGGTGCGGCCAGCAGTGGGGGCAGCTCGGTCACCTTGCCTTCACCGGCGCGGAACGCGCGGTAAGCCTCGTCGTGTTCGACGGTGGCCCACTCCTCGTAGACGATCCAGTGCGCCTCGTCGTCCTGGTCGATCAGCACGTCGGTGCGCAGGTTCCCCTCGAAGCCGCGGGTGACCTGCAGCGTCCGTTGCATGAGTTCGCGCCCCTGGGAAACCGCGTCGGGCTTGAAGCGGAGTTCAAGCAGCACCGTGACCGGCATAGTCGTCTCCTCACGTCGTGTCGACCCCTCGCCAAGATAGTCGACCCATCCGAACGGCCCGCCGCCGCAATGAGAATGCGATTTCCACTTTTCGGAAACCTGTTATACGGTTCAGTGAGCGATGGCGCGCGAACCTGGAGGACCACTCGATGCAGCAGAAGGCACTCGCCCCGGAGATTTCCACCTGGCCCGACGAGAGCCCGCAATTGATCGGCAGCCGCTGCGGCGAGTGCGAGGCCACGACCTTCCCGGTGCAGCAATGGTGCCCGCGCTGCAGCGCCGGGCGGATGTCCGAGGTGTTGCTGCCGCGCCGCGGCACGCTGATCGCCTGGACCACCCAGGGCTTCCCGCCCGGCGCCCCCTACGCCGGCCCGACCGGCAAGGACTTCGTGCCGTTCGGCGTCGGTGGTCAGGGGCACCATGGTGAGCTCCACCTCCTGGCCGAATTGCAGTCGGGCCGGGTCGTTTTCGGTCAATCGCCCCTCGACGCGAAGCACGGCTTCTGCCCCCAGGCCGAGCTGGACGAGACCGACGCCGACGGCACCGAGATCCTCACCTTCGCATTCCAGCCGGTCTAGATCAGGAGGGCCAAAGATGAGCAACGACGTCGCCATCATCGGAGTGGGCCTGCACCCCTTCGGCAGGTTCGACAAGACCGCGATGCAGATGGGCGCCGAGGCCGTGCAGTCCGCACTGGCCGACGCCGGCGTGGGATGGCGGGACATCCAGTTCGGTTTCGGTGGCAGCTACGAGGTGTCCAACCCCGACGCGGTGACCCGGCTGGTGGGGTTGACGGGCATCACGTTCACCAACGTGTTCAACGCCTGCGCCACCGCGGCCAGCGCCATCCAGCAGACCGCCGACACGATCCGCCTCGGCAAGTACGACATCGGCATCGCCATCGGCCTGGACAAGCACCCCCGCGGCGCCTTCACCGACGATCCCGCGAAACTGGCGCTGCCGCAGTGGTATGCCAACAACGGCCAATTCGTCACCACCAAGTTCTTCGGAATGAAGGCCAACAAGTACCTGCACGACCACAACATCTCGCAGTCCACCCTGGCCAAGGTCGCCGCGAAGAACTTCCGCAACGGCGCGATGAACCCGAACGCGTTCCGGCGCAAGGCGATTGGCGAGGACGAAATCCTGAACTCGGCGGTGCTGAACTACCCGCTGACCCAGTACATGTTCTGCGCGCCCGACGAGGGCGCCGCGGCGGTCATCATGTGCCGCGCCGACCTCGCGCACAGGTACACCGACAGGCCGGTGTACGTGCGGGCGTGCGAGATTCGGACCCGACGCTACGGGGCCTACGAGGTGCACGCCACGTCGGCCCCGCTGGACGAGGACTTCGCGCCGACGGTGTACGCGGCCCGGGCCGCCTACGAGGCGGCGGGCATCGGTCCCGAGGACGTCGACGTCGCCCAGCTGCAGGACACCGACGCCGGCGCCGAGGTGATCCACATGGCCGAGACGGGGCTGTGCGCCGACGGCGAGCAGGAGAAGCTGCTGGCCGACGGCGCCACCGAAATCCACGGGTCCATCCCGGTCAACACCGACGGCGGGCTGATCGCCAACGGGGAGCCGATCGGGGCGTCGGGCCTGCGGCAGATGCACGAACTGGTGCGACAGCTGCGCGGCGAGGCGGGGGAGCGGCAGGTGCCGGGCAACCCGCGCGTCGGCCTGGCCCAGGTCTACGGCGCGCCCGGCACCGCCTCGGCGACCATCCTGTCGCTGTAAGCGGTTGCCCCCCAGCCTAAATGGCCGGCCCCAGCAGGTCGTCGGCGTCCCGAATGATGTAGCCGTAGCCCTGCTCGGCGAGGAAACGCTGCCGGTGTGCGGCGTACTCGGCGTCCAGGCTGTCACGGGCGACCACCGAATAGAAGATCGCCCCGCCGCCGTCCGACTTCGGGCGCAGCAACCGGCCCAGCCGCTGGGCCTCCTCCTGGCGCGACCCGAACGTCCCCGAAACCTGAACGGCGACAGAGGCTTCCGGTAGGTCGATGGAGAAGTTCGCGACCTTGGACACCACCAGGGTGGACACCTCGCCGGTGCGGAAGGCGTCGAACAGGGCCTCGCGTTCCTTGGTGCGGGTGGAACCCTGGATCACCGGCGCGTTCAGCTCGGCACCCAGCTCGTCGAGCTGGTCGAGGTAGGCGCCGATCACCAGGGTCTGCTCACCCCGATGCTTGTCCAGGATGGATCTGACCACGGCGATTTTCGAGTGCGCGGTCGAGCAGACCTTGTAGCGCTCCTCGGGCTCGGCGGTGGCATAGATCATCCGCTCGTTGTCGGTCATGGTGACCCGGACCTCGACGCATTCGGCCGGGGCGATCCACCCCTGCGCCTCGATGTCCTTCCACGGCGCGTCGTAGCGTTTCGGGCCGATGAGCGAGAACACATCGCCCTCGCGGCCGTCCTCGCGGACCAGCGTGGCGGTCAACCCGAGCCGCCGCTTGGACTGCAAATCGGCCGTCATCCGGAAGACCGGCGCCGGCAGCAGGTGCACCTCGTCGTAGATGATCAGCCCCCAGTCGCGGCTGTCGAAGAGCTCCAGGTGCCGGTACTCGCCCTTGGTGCGGCGGGTCACGATCTGGTAGGTCGAGATGGT
Organism: Mycobacterium sp. E2462; assembly: GCF_001672685.1. Taxonomy (NCBI): domain Bacteria; kingdom Bacillati; phylum Actinomycetota; class Actinomycetes; order Mycobacteriales; family Mycobacteriaceae; genus Mycobacterium; species Mycobacterium sp. E2462. Next base: position 4,058 of record NZ_LZKC01000448.1, on the reverse strand, counting down.
GACGGGCCGAATCTCCTTGCGCTCACCGGAGTATTCGCCGATCTCGTCCTCGGTGAGCGTCGTGCGCGCGACCAGCTCGCGTTTCCACTGCCGCGCGGCGACGACGTTGGTCACCAGGATCAGCGTCGTCGCGCTCGCCTTGGCCATGGCCGCCGCGCCCACCATCGTCTTGCCGGCCCCGCACGGCAGCACCACGACGCCCGACCCGCCGGACCAGAACGACTCGGTGGCCATCTGCTGGTAGTCGCGCAGGTGCCAACCGTCCTGATGCAGGCTGATCGGGTGGGCCTCACCGTCCACGTAACCCGCGAGATCCTCGGCGGGCCAACCGATTTTGAGGAGCATCTGTTTGACGCGGCCGCGCTCGCTGGGGTGCACGACCACGGTGTCGTCGTCGATGCGGGCGCCGAGCATCGGCGCGATCTTCTTGTTGCGCAGCACCTCTTCGAGCACCGCGCGGTCCAGGCTCACGAGCGTGAGGCCGTGCACCGGGCTCTTCACCAGCTGCAGGCGGCCGTAGCGGGCCATGGTGTCGACGATGTCGACCAGCAGCGGCTGCGGCACCGCGTAGCGCGAGAAGCTGACCAGCGCGTCGACCACCTGCTCGGCGTCGTGGCCGGCGGCCCGAGCGTTCCACAACGCCAGCGGCGTGATGCGGTAGGTGTGCACGTGCTCGGGCGCGCGTTCCAGTTCAGCGAACGGCGCGATGGCGGCGCGCGCCGCGCCGGCCTGCTCGTGGTCGACCTCGAGCAGCACCGTCTTGTCGGACTGGACGATCAACGGTCCATCGGTCATCGAAGCGCCACCCCTTTCTGTTGGTCTCTCACCGATTATCGGTCGCCGTCCGACACGACCGACGTGATGCGGTGGATGGCGAAGTCGCGGAGCCGTCCCGACGCTGAGTCGAAGGCCACCAACTGGCCGCCCCGCACGGTCACGGGCGATACCACCCGCTGGGTCGCCACACCGGCCGCGTCTAGATAACCGATCACCAGCGTGTCTTGTTCCTTCGCGGCCCGTTGCAGCCGCGTCATGGTGGCGGCCGGATCGACGCGCGCGCTGCCGAACGGCGCGGCGGTCACCTTGCGCAGCACCGCGACCACCGCGTGCAGGCTGTCGCTGTTCGGGCGGCGCAACGGGCGATACGGCCGTCGCTGCTGGGGCGTGGCCACCCGGGCACCGCGCGGCCGGACGTCCACGATGGCGCCCGAGGCATCCTCGGCGGCGGGGGCGAAGCCGGCCGCCCGCAACGCCGTGAGCACCTCGCCGATCGGCGCCGGGGAGACCGCCACGGTGGGGGCCAGGGCGCGCAGTTGCACCCCTTCGGTGGCCGGCGCGGCCACGGCCTGGGCGAGCAGGGCCGGGTCCTCGCAGCGCACGAACGACGCGGCCATGCCGATGCGGAGCTGCCCGTGGCGGCGCGCCACGTCGTCGATCAGGTACGTCAAACCCTGCGGCACCGGCGTTTTGGAGTGCTGGGTGAACAGGGCGTGCATCCAGTCGCGGGTCTTGCCGACGTCGAGCGCATGCCGGATCGACTGCTCGCTGACGCGATAGACCATCGCCGTGCCGGCCGACTCGACGGTGGCCACCGCGGCCAGTTGCTCGGCGAGTTCGCGCTTCAAGGGGCCGGGCACCACGACCGTCAGGTCGGCCTGCAGCAGGAAGTAGTCGATGGGGTCGGGCAGCGCCCGAGCCATGGCGTCGACCGCGAGCTGCGCGTCGGCGTCCTCGTCCAGCAGCGCCCGGCCCGGCCCGCTGAGCGCGCCCCGCCCGACCAGGCCCAGCGCCTGGCTCTCGGCGAGAAGGTGCCCGACCGGTTCGGGTTGCAGGCGCTTGGCCCACCGCGGGCGGCGCCAGATCAGCGCCGCCGACGCCGTGGCGGTGTCGACCCCGGCGCCGGGCGGAAGTTGCGCGAGCATGCCCAGCAGCAGCCGCCGGTCCAGGGGGGCGGCCGTGGAATACAGCGCATCGCTCAGCGCGCCGTAGGGCTTGGCGTCCGGGCCGCGGCTGCCGATCAGCGCCGGCCGGCCCGGCAGGTCCAGCCAGCTGACGGCCAGCAACTGCCAGCGCTGCGCGGCCGACATCGCGGTGAACCGGTCGGTGGCCGCGGTCGGTGCCCAGTAGGGCGCCTCGCCGGTCACGGGTTGCGGGTCGGGCATCCCGCTGGCGATCAGGCCGGCCGCGGCCGTCACTTCTAGGAGCAGGCCCAGCCGCGGCTCGTCGACACCCGTCACCTTGCTCAGCCTCTTGACGTCACGCACGCCCAGGCCGCCGCTGCGTAGCTCGGGAATGGGCGTGCCGGCCAGCGTTTCGAGCAGCACGTCGACCTCGCGCAGCAGGTCGATGACCGAGCCCGCGGCGGCCGCGTCGACGTCCGCCGCGGTGGTGGTCGAGACCACCGGGTCGGGCGCGGTCAGCCGCAGCGGCCCGGGCTGCTCGCCCCGCAGCACCTGGCCGACGTGGCGCGGCAGGATCACGGTGTCGGCGTCGACGCGACGCAACAGCCCCAGCGCGAGCAGCCGCGGGACGGGCCGGTCCGCGGGCGCGCCGGGCGCGGCGTCACGGGTGCGGCCCATCGGGGACCCCTCCAGCAGCTTGTCCAGCACGTCGCGCTGGGCCTGGACGAGCCCGTCGACGAGGCCGGCGATCTCTTCGGCCGTCCGCGAGCCGTCTTCGAGGATGACCTGGCCCGGGTGCCACGGCAGCGCGGTGCCCGCGTCCGCGGCGACCCGCAGCCCGGCCTCGCCCCACACCAGGGCGCGCAGCCGCAGGTCGTCCACCGCCTCGAGGACGTCGCCTTCCGGAGCGCGGTCACCGATCAGCCCCAGCAGCTTCGCCGTCGGCACCGGCGCCACGTCGGCCTGCAGCACCAGCAGCGCGTCGAGCACCGCCAGGCGCAGGAAGTCGAGATCGTCGGTGGCGGCCTTGACCGATTGGCGGGCCTGCGCCCGCGCGGCGAGCGCGGCGATGCTGCCGGGCGGGGGCTGGGCGAGGTCCGGCCGCAACTCCAGCAGTCGGATCAGCCGCTCGTCGGATAACTCGGCCAGCCACGACCCCAGCGGGATGTCCGGGGTGTTGTCTGTCATTGCTGACCAGCGTAAAGCAGTCGGCCGGAGCCCAGCAGACCTCGACCGCCGGGCGGGCCCCGGGCGGCCCAGGACGTCACCGGCGGTCTTGCACCACGCGCGCGCAGGCGACCTGTCAGAATGGATCCGTGGCTGACAACGTTGAGGGTAAAGAGCGCAAGACCCGGTACGTCGACAACGGCTGGCCGACGACGGACCCGGACGACCACGCGGTCAGTGAACTCGTGACCGATCGGACCGGCGCGCTGTCGCCCTTCGGCGAGCTGGTGTTCCCGCTGCCTTCCACCGACCTGCCCTACCTGCACCCGGTCACCGTCGTCAACCGATAGTCGCCAGGATGGCCAGGGCCCCCGAGGCAGCCAACCCCCCCGCGACCGGGTTGTCGCACCTGGACGAGCGCGGGGCGGCGCACATGGTCGACGTCACCGACAAGGGGGCCACGAAACGGACCGCGGTCGCCGCGGGCGTCCTGCGCACCTCGGCGCACGTCGTGGGGCTCATCTCGACCGGCGGCCTGCCCAAGGGCGACGCGCTGGCGACCGCGCGCGTCGCGGGCATCATGGCCGCCAAGCGCACCAGTGAGCTGATCCCGCTCTGCCATCAGCTGGCGCTCACCGGCGTCGACGTCGAGTTCGCCGTCGGGGACCGCGAGGTGGGAATCACCGCGACGGTGCGCAGCACCGATCGCACGGGCGTGGAGATGGAGGCGCTGACGGCCGTCAGCGTCGCCGCGTTGACGCTGTACGACATGATCAAGGCGGTGGATCCGTCCGCGCGTCTCGACGACATTCGGGTGCTGCGCAAGGAAGGCGGCAAGAGCGGAAGGTGGGTGCGCTGATGAGCGATCGATCGGCTCGAGTCATCATCTCCTCGACCCGGGCGGCGGCGGGCGAGTACGACGACCGTTGCGGCCCGATCATCGCGGACTGGTTGGGCGAGCGCGGGTTTGCCGCGGTGCAGCCGGAGGTG
>NZ_LZKC01000447.1:0-4520 GCF_001672685.1 Mycobacterium sp. E2462 | reverse complement strand
ACCGTCACGCCGTCGACCGTGCACAACCGGAACCAGCGCGCGTCCTGCGTCGGCACGTTGAACTCCGGTCGCCGGTGGTGCTCCGGGTCGGCGGCGGTGGCGTTGTGCAGGATGCCGCGGGCCAGCCGGTAACCGATCGACACGGGGTTCACCGGCGGCTTCATCGCTCGCGTCTTGTGTTGCGGCGCAGGCAGTTCGCTGGCGGCGGGCAGCACGACCGCGTCCGGGTACTCCTTGCGGATGCGGTGCACCTCCGGCAGCGCCGACTCCAGGATCGAGAAGATGCGCTCGGGGCCGGCCAGGAAGTCGTCGATCGCCTTGTTCTGGATAGCTACGGTCGAATACTCAAGGCAGGCAAGGTGTTTCAGCGTCGCCTTGAGGTGGCTGCGGATCAGGCCGGTGACGTCGCCGTCCCAGTGCGTCGCCGACACCACCAGCCGGTTGCGCAGGTGGTAGTAGGCCTGCCAGTCGATGGCGTCGTCCTTGTCGCTCCACGCCATGTGCCAAATCGCCGCGCCGGGCAACGTGACGGTGGGATAGCCGTGCTTCGCCGCGCGTAGACCGTACTCGGCGTCGTCCCACTTGAGGAACAGCGGCAGCGGCTGGCCGATCTCCTCGGCCACCTGACGCGGGATCATGCATGTCCACCAGCCGTTGAAGTCCACGTCGATACGGCGATGCAGCAGTTTGCTTTTCGGGTTGTCGTCGTTGAGCGGGTAATGGGAGAAGTCGTGGTCGTATTCGGCGTGCGGCGCGGCGGTCCACATGAACGTCTCCGGGTTCACCACCTCGCCCATGATGTGCAGGTGCGACGGCTCCTGCAGGTTGAGCATCTGCCCGCCCACCAGCATCGGCGTCTTGGCGAACCGGTTCATGGCCAGCGCGCGCAGGATCGAGTCCGGCTCGATCCGGATGTCGTCGTCCATGAACAGGATCTGTTCGCAGTCGGTGTTTTTCAGCGCCTCGTACATCACCCGGCTGTATCCGCCGGAGCCACCGAGGTTGGGCTGGTCGTGGATGGACAGCCGCGAGCCGAGTCGCGCCGCGGCGTCCGGGAAGTCGGGATGGTCACGCACCTTGCGCACGCCCTGGTCCGGCACGATGACCGCGCCGATCACCTCGTCGACCAACGGGTCCGCGGTGAGCGCGGCCAGCGCGTTGACGCAATCGGCGGGGCGGTTGAAGGTGGGGATGCCGATGGCGACGCTGGCCGTGCCCGGCGCCGGCTTGGTGGCGTACCAGCCCCCGGCGAGCAGGCTGACGGCGCTGTCGGTGGTGATGTCGAACCAGATCCAGCCGCCGTCCTCGAAGGGCTTGAGCGCCACCTCGATGTCGAGCACCTGCGGTTGCTCGTCGGTGCCGGAGAACTGCCTGCCCTCGATGAAGATGCGGGCGCCGGTGGCCTTGGTGCGGTAGAGGTCCACGCGGCCGGTGCCGACCACCTTGACGCGCAGCGCCACCGATTCCAGGGTGGACCAGCGGCGCCAGTAGCTGGCCGGGAACGCGTTGAAGTAGGTGGCGAACGACACCTCCGACTCGCCGCCGATCTGCAGCGAGGTGCGGCTGGTGGCGTGCGCACGCCGGGCGTTGGTCGTCGACTCCTCGAGGTAGAGCTTGCGCACGTCGAGGGGTTCGCCCGGACGCGGCAGGATGATTCGGGCCAGCAGGCTAACCGCGGTCATGGCTGCCGCTCCTGCGCATCGCGTCGCGCTGCATCGTCGCTGCCACGGGTCATTTCACGCTTTCCTCTTCGGCCAGGGGTCTGCCGTCGCGCAGGTGCGGCGCGAGGACGTTGTCGTACATACTCAGTGCGCTGGCGATGGCCATGTGCATGTCCAGATACTGGTAGGTGCCGAGCCGGCCGCCGAAAAGCACTCCGGACGCGGCGGTTTCGGCCTTCGCCCGGGCCCGGTAACCGGCCAGGACGGCCCGGTCGGCCTCGGTGTTGATCGGGTAGTAGGGCTCGTCGTCGTCCTCGGCGAACCGGGAGTACTCCCGCATGATCACCGTCTTATCGGTCGGGTAGTCCCGCTCGAGGTGGAAATGGCGGAACTCGTGGATTCGGGTGTACGGGACGTCGAGGTCGTTGTAATTCATCACCGGCGTGCCCTGGAAGTCGCCGGTGGGCAGCACCTCCAGCTCGAAGTCCAGCGTGCGCCACCCGAGCCGGCCCTCGGCGTAGTCGAAGTAGCGGTCCAGCGGGCCGGTGTAGACCACCGGCGCGCCGGCGTTGTCGGCCCGCAACCGGTCGCGGACGTCGAACCAGTCGGTGTCCAACCGCACCTCGATGCGGTCGTCGGCGGCCATGCGTTCCAGCCAGGCGGTGTAGCCGTCGAGCGGCAGGCCCTCGTAGGTGTCACTGAAGTAGCGGTTGTCGAAGGTGTAGCGCACCGGCAGCCGGGTGATGTTGGCGGCCGGCAGCTCCTTGGGATCGGTCTGCCACTGCTTGGCGGTGTAGCCCTTGACGAATGCCTCGTAGAGCGGCCGCCCGATCAGCGAGATGGCCTTCTCCTCGAGGTTCTGCGCGTCTTCCGGCTTGATCTCGGCGGCCTGCTCGGCGATCAGCGCCCGCGCCTCGTCGGGCGTGAAGTACTTGCCGAAGAACTGCGCCACCAGGCCCAGCCCCATGGGGAATTGGTAGGCCTGCCCGTTGTGCATGGCGAACACGCGGTGCCGGTAGTCGGTGAATTCGGTGAACTGGCGCACGTAGTCCCACACCCGCTTGTTGGAGGTGTGGAAGAGGTGGGCGCCGTACTTGTGCACCTCGATGCCGGTCTGCGGTTCGGCTTCTGAATAGGCGTTGCCGCCGATGTGCGGACGGCGTTCGACGACGAGCACGCGCTTCCCCAGTTGGGTAGCCACGCGCTCGGCGATGGTCAGGCCGAAGAATCCGGAGCCGACGACGAGGAGGTCGAAGCGAGCGGTCATCGGTTGCTTAGGGTATCCGACCGCGGAGGCCGAACCCATTTGGCGACGCCAGGGCGGGCGAGATCGGTGTGCAACCGGCCGATTACGGTCCGAGTCGCATTTGTCTCACGATTCCATATCACCACTCTAGTAACAGGATTCTCACTCGTACCATCGACTCTGTGTGGATCTTGCCGGACACGACGGGCGGGACACGCCGACACAACACATAGTCAGATAGAGGAGACTTCCGTGCCGAACCGACGCCGACGCAAGCTTTCGACAGCCATGAGCGCGGTTGCCGCCCTGGCAGTGGCGAGTCCTTGCGCATACTTCCTTGTCTACGAATCGACCGCCGGCACCAAGGCGCCCGAGCACCACGAGTTCAAGCAGGCCGCGGTGATGACCGACCTGCCTGGCGAGCTGATGGGCGCGCTGTCGCAGGGCCTGTCGCAGTTCGGGATCAACCTGCCCTCTGTGCCCGCCCTGGGTGGCGGAGCGGCCGGTGCGCCCGGCCTGGCCAGCCCCGGACTGGGCGCCCCCGGCCTGGGCACTCCCGGGCTCGGCACCCCCGGCCTCGGGACGCCCGGCGTGGGCACCCCCGGCCTGGCCAGCCCCGGCTTGACGAGCCCCGGGCTGGCTAGCCCCGGCCTGGCTCCGACGACGCCGGGCCTGACCACTCCGGGCGCCCTGCCGGTCACCCCGGGTGGCGGCGTCGCCACCCCCGGCGCGGGCCTCAACCCGGCCCTGTCCAACCCCGGTCTGACCAGCCCCGCCGGGGTGACCCCCGGCCTGGGCAGCCCGAGCGAGGTGCCCATCACCGCCCCGGCCAGCGTGGACCCCGGCGCCGATGGCACCTACCCGATCCTCGGCGACCCGTCGACCTTCGGCGGCGGCTCGCCGCTCGGCGGCGGCGGCGGCCTGGGCGGCGGTAGCGGTTCCGGCGGCAGCGGCGGTCTGGTCAACGACGTGATGCAGGCGGCCAACCAGCTCGGCGCGGGTCAGGCGATCGACCTGCTCAAGGGCCTGGTCATGCCGGCGATCACGCAGGGCATGCACGGCGGTGCGGCCGGTGCCCTGCCGGGTGCCGCCGGGGCGCTTGGCCCGCACCCGCGTGGACGTCCCGGCCAGGTCGCCGGTGAGCGCGACCAGTGAGAACGGCGTGTCCTGGCTGATCTCGCGGACCGTGACGCCGCCGCCCAGGCCGATCAGCGGCTGTTCCACCAATTGCGTGCCCCGCGCCGGGGGCGGGCTCGCCGTGCCGTGGTCACGCGTCGCGTTCGCCACCCACGACACGATGACGACGGTGGCCGCGACGGCCGTGAGCAACGTCGTCGGTGCGCGGCCACGGGACACCAGTCGATGTTACGTGTGTGTCCACTGTTATTAGTGAGACGACACGACGCGGCGCGACGGGGAATCCGCGCCAAATGTCGACGGCACCGCAGAGTGGGTGACTCTGCGGTGCCGTCTGGTGACAGAGGTGCGCGAAGTTCTAGACCGGGGGCAGGACCGGCGCGGCGGCCGGCAGGGCCGCAGCCGCACCCGGCAGCGCCCCGGCGGCACCCGGCAAGGCGCCCGCGGCGCCCGGCAGGGCAGCGGCCGCACCCTGC
>NZ_LZKC01000446.1:0-52791 GCF_001672685.1 Mycobacterium sp. E2462 | reverse complement strand
ACGTCCTTCGTGCGGCGTACCTGGCTGGTGCTTCGGATGAACCCGCAGCGCAACGTCGCCGCGGTCGCGGCCCGCGACTCGCTGGCCGCCACCCCGGCCGCCCCCACCGAGCGGCTCGCCGCCCCGGACGAGGACCCCGCGTCGGGAAAGCGGAAGCGCCGCTTCCTTCGCGACCCGCTGTCGGTCGCGCTGGTCTTCATCATCGTGTTCGCGCTCGTCATCGCCGGGTTCGTCGGCGCCGAACTGTACGTCCGGCATGTCGCGGACACCAAGGTGGCCCAGGCGGTGGCCTGCGAGGTCAAGGATCAGGCGACCGCGTCGTTCGGCGTGACGCCGCTGATGCTGTGGCAGCAGGCGACCAAGCACTACACCAACATCTCGGTGCAGACGGCCGGTAACCAGCTCCGTGACGCCAAGGGCATGAAGCTGGCGCTCAACATCAAGGACGTCCGGATCAAGGACTCGGGCAATTCCAAGGGCACCATCGGCTCGCTGGACGCCACCATCACCTGGACCACCGACGGCATCAAGCAGACGGTGCAGAACGCGATCCCGGTGCTGGGCCCGTTCGTCACCAACAGCGTGACCACCCACCCGGCCGACGGCACGATCGAGATGAAGGGCATGTTGGAGAACATCACCGCCAAGCCGGTGGTGTCGGGCACCGGGCTGCAGCTGCAGATCGCCAGCTTCAACGCGCTCGGCTTCACGCTGCCTAAGGAGACCGTGCAGTCGACGCTGGACGACTTCACCTCCAACCTCACCAAGAACTACCCGCTGGGCATCCACGCCGACAGCGTGCAGGTGACGGATACCGGTGTCACGAGCCACTTTTCGACGCAGAACGCGAGCATCCCGGCCGGCGACAACAACGACCCCTGCTTCGCCAACCTCTGACGAGGGCTACGGGGTCGACGGGTCCGCGCCGAGTCCGTCGAGCACGGCGCGGGTGCCTGACAGGCCGAGCCGGGTGGCCCCGGCGTCGAGCATCGCGATCGCGTCGGCGGCGGTGCGGATGCCGCCGCTGGCCTTGATCCCCAGCCGCCCACCGACGGTCTCGGCCATCAGCGCGACCGCCGGCACCGTCGCGCCGCCGCTGGGATGGAAGCCGGTCGAGGTCTTGACGTAGTCGGCGCCGGCGTCCTCAGCCGCCCGGCACACTTGGGCGAGGGCGCGCTCGTCGGCCAGGGCGAGAAGCGCCGACGATTCGACGATCACCTTCAGCACGATTCCCGTTGCGGCGTCGCGCACGGCGGCGATGTCCGAACGGACGGCGGCGTAATCGCCCGCTAGGGCCGCGCCCACGTCGATGACCATGTCGACCTCGGCCGCGCCGGACGCGACCGCCTGGGCGGCCTCGTAAGCCTTGACCGCCGACAGGTGCTTGCCCGACGGGAACCCCGCGACGCTCGCCACGGCCAGGCCCCCGGCCCCCCGCACCGCGGCCGGCACCATGGGGGGCGAGACGCACACCGCGTAGACGCCGAGCTGCTTGGCGTCGGCCACTAGCGCGGCCACGTCGGCCTCGGTGGCCTCGGGCTTGAGCAGGGTGTGGTCGACCCTTGCGGCGACGTCGGCCCGGCTGTATCGGCTCACGGGAAGCTCTCCTCCGGGCCGCCGGGGTTGCACCCCGAGGCCACCATCTCGGTGTCGTCGACGACGGGGCGCCACGGCTCCAGGTTCCAGCTGGGCTTGCCGGGCTGCGCCAACTCGGCGAATTGCCAGTGGCAGTCGAATTGCGCGCGCATGCCGGGGGTGTCGGCGTCGGGTGCGGCGGCGAGCACCTCGCCCCACGCCTCGTCGGCGAGGGCGCCGCTGCCGGGCTGCCGGGCGGCCAGCCGCCCGGACGCTGACGGGAAGACCCGCAGGCTGCTGCGGCCCTGCCAGAGCGACCACTCGGTGTGGTCCACGAAGGGTGGCGACGGAACCGACGGCGCAGCCGGGCCCGCGGTCAGCGCCCCGGAATTCGCGTGCGCGAGCGCGGGGCAGCAGGCGGCCAGCAGCGCGGTCGCCGCGACCAACAGGGCCCTCACCCCGTCAGCGCGACTTGCCCTGGATTTCGAGGAGCTTGGGCCGCACATCCACCAGGTACACGCCTGCCCCGCAGGCCGCGATCGCCATGCCGAGCACGCCGAACACGGGGTAGAGCAGGGATGTCATCACGACGGCCAGCCCGAGGATCACCAGCCAGACCGGCTTGGTCAGCTTGTCGGCGGCGGTATAGGCGTCGGGGCGCTGCAGCGCCGCATGCACGAACGCGTAGACCGCCATGATGAGGACGGCGATCTGCAGGACCAGCATGACGGTGCCCACGAGTTGACTCACGCCTTCAGGGTAGGCGGGCGTCAACCCAAACGTCGACTCAGAGTTGCCCCCTCGAACAACTCTGAGCCGACTGTGTGGTGCGGCCGGCCGCCGTCGGGCGGCCGGGGTCCTACTTCTGGGTGACCTTCTTGGCCGGCGCCTTCTTGGCGGGAGCCTTCTTGGCCGGGGCCTTCTTGGCCGGCGCCTTCTTGGCGACAGCCTTCTCCGGCGCCTTGCCGACGGCCTTCTGCGCCTTCTGAGCCGTCTCGTCGGTCTTCTTGGGCAGCTCGATGCCGACCAGCTTGGCGGCTCGCTCGCCGACCGCGCGGGTCTGCGACGCCACGGTGCCCAGCGCCTCCTGCGTCAGCTCGACGGCCTGGTCCACGTAGCCCTCGGCGCGCGCCGACGCGTCGTCGAACGCGGTCTGGCTGCGCAACCGCTGCAGGGCGGCCTCGCCACGCTCGACCAGTTCGTTGTAGCGGTTGGTGGCGGCCTCCAGGTAGCCCTCGGCGGCCTTGCGCAGCTCTTCGCTGGTGAACCGGTCGCGCAGCTCGGTGATCTGCTCGGGCAGGTCTTCCTGCAGCTTGGTCAGGCGAGCGCGGCTCTCCTCGACCCGGCTGCGGGTGTCGGCGCGGGTCTCCTCGGCGCGGTCCCGCAGGCCGGCGAGCAGCTCGTTGACGGTGGCCAGGGCCAGGTCGGCCGCGCCCAGGGCCGCAAGCAACGGGGCCCGCAATTCCTCGATGTTCGAATTTTCCGCCATGTCTTTTCCTTTCATGGTGTTGTTTTCACGATCAGCGTCATTCGTGTCGGTGCGGTCTGGTCTGTCGAAGTCGGGAAGCTCGGTTCAAGCGCCTCCTTGAAAGCTGGTGACCGTCGACGCGGATTTCGTCGGGAGCAGTCGGAGGGATCGTGGAATTCCCTTCCTCTGGGATAACCGCGGCGGCCGGTCGTCTATACATCGCGACTCGCTGGCGATTGGTGAACGCCCTGCCCGGCGGCCAGTCACTCGTCTGATTCGGTCGGACACTCCTCGGTGCTGCTGGATTCGTTTTCGTGGGCGAACGATGCGTAGATGTCGAGCAGGATTTGTTTTTGACGCTCGGTGATCGAGGTGTCGGTGATGATGGCGTCCCGCACCTGACTTTTGTCGCTGGGCTCGAGAATTCCGGCCTGCACGTAAAGCACCTCGGCGGACACCCGCAACGCCTTCGCGATCTGGTTCAACACGTCGGCGGACGGTTTACGCAGTCCGCGCTCCACCTGGCTGAGGTAGGGATTGCTGACGCCGGACTTCTCGGCGAGCTGACGCACCGACACCTGGGCAAGCTCACGCTGGCTGCGGATGAAGCTGCCGATGTCCGACGCCATGTCCGAAGCAGCGCTGGACACCTTGGCGGAGAGCTTCTCCTCGGTTGCCATGGCGTACTCCTGCGTCTGGTGGTGGTCGACCACAGACTACGGACAAGTGCTTGCATTTGCAAGCACTTGTTAGCACCACTAGAAGAGCAGCTGGGCGATGGCGTAAATGACGAGGCCCGCGAGCGACCCCACGACGGTGCCGTTGATGCGGATGAACTGCAGATCGCGCCCGACGTGCAGCTCGATGCGCCGGCTGGCCTCCTCGGCGTCCCAGCGCTCGATCGTGTCGGTGATGATGGCGGTGATCTCCACCCCGTATTGGGACACCAGGTGCTGTGCGGCCCGGACCAGCCAGTTGTCGACCTTGTCGCGCAACTCGGCGTCGTCGCGCAGCGATTCGCCGACCCGGATCGCCGTCTCGGCGATGCGGGTCCGCAAGCTGCTCGACGGGTCGTCGACGCCCTCGAGCACCAGCCGCTTGAGGGTCTTCCACGCCGTCGCGGCGGCGTTGGCGATCTCGTCTCGGGCCATCAACTGCTCCTTGACGGCCTCGGCGCGGGCGATCGTGGTGTCGTCGTGCTGCAGGTCCTCGGCGAACTCGAACAGGAAGCGGGTCGCCGAACGGCGCAGTTCGTGGTCGGGGTTGCGGCGCACCTTATCGGTGAAGTCCATCAGCTCGCGGTGGATGCGGTCGCCCACGAGGTGATCGATGAACCGCGGCGACCACGTCGGGGAGTCGCGCTCGATCACCCGCTGAATGACCTCCCCGGCGTTGAGCGACCACTGGAACGCCCGGTCGGCCAGCAGCTGGATCAACGCCTCCTGCCGGTTTTCGGCCAGCAGCGTCGCCAGCACCCGCCCCACCGGCGGCCCCCACTGCGGCTCCCCGATGCGGCGCACGATCATCCGGTCGATCACCTGCTGCACGTCGTCGTCGCGCAGCAGCTCCACCAGCACGCGCAACACGGTCGCGGCCTCGCCGGCCACCCGCTCGGCGTGCGCCGGCTCCGACAGCCACTTGCCCAGCCGCCCGGGCACCTGGGCGTCGCGCAACTTCGTCTCCACGACGGGCGCCGACAGGAAGTTCTCCCGGACGAAGGTCCCCAGCCCCTCCCCGAGCTGGTCCTTCTTGCGCTTGATGATCGCGGTGTGCGGGATGGGGATGCCCAGCGGGTGGCGGAACAACGCCGTCACGGCGAACCAGTCGGCCAGGGCGCCGACCATCCCGGCTTCCGCCGCCGCACCGACATAACCGACCCAGGCGCCCAGGCTGGCGTGCGCCTGTGCCCAGCGGCACGCGAGGAAGACAACGCTGGCGCCGATCAAAAAGCTCAGCGCCACCGCCTTCATGCGGCGCAGCGCGACGCGCCGTTCGGCGTCCGCCTCCGGATCGGCGCCGGCAAAGGATTCCGCGAGAGATGGCCGGGCCTGGCCGGCCGCGGGGTGCGGGGCCGCCTCGTTCATGCCCGCTGCCGGCGCGTCCGTCGGTTCGCCTCCTTGCGAGGCCCTGTGTACCACCACACCATCATCTATCTTCGCGGCCGATTGGTGCGACGACACAGCTCGCGGCAACCCCGGGGGCCCGTGCCGAGGACTCAAACCCCGCCTCACCGCCGTAAGATCGAGGGCGTCGAGTGAACGGAAATTGACGATAGTGACAGAGCAAATCTCGGTTGTGAGCGTCAAAATGGACGGCCGCAAGCGGCGCTGGCACCAGCACAAGGTGGAGCGCCGCAACGAGCTCGTCGACGGCACGATCGACGCGATTCGCCGGCACGGCGGCGCTCTGAGCATGGACGAAATCGCCGCGGAGATCGGCGTTTCCAAGACCGTGTTGTACCGCTACTTCGTCGACAAGAACGACCTGACGACCGCGGTGATGATGCGGTTCACACAGACCACCCTGATTCCCAACATGGCCGCCGCCCTCACATCGAACCTGGATGGGTTCGATCTGGCCCGCGAGGTCATCCGGGTGTACGTCGAGACCGTCGCCAACGAGCCGGAGCCGTACCGGTTCGTGATGACCAACAACTCGGCCAGCAAGAGCAAGGTGATCGCCGATTCCGAGCGGATCATCGCCCGGATGCTGGCGGTCATGATCCGCCGGCGGATGCAGCAGGCCGGCATGGACACCGGCGGCGTGGAGCCCTGGTCCTATCTGATCGTCGGCGGCGTGCAGTTGGCCACTCACTCGTGGATGTCGGACCCCCGGATGAGCCGGGACGCGTTGATCGATTACTTGACGATGCTGAGCTGGAACGCCCTCAAGGGCATCGTGGAGGTGGGCGGATCGCTCGAGCAGTTTCGTGCCGAACCGCATCCCTCGCCGATGGTGCCGCCCCGCGACCGCCGGGATGGATCCCCCTTATAGCAGATGCCATTTGCTGGCGGGTGCCGTTTTGGGTATTTCGGCCCTTTCGTGTGACGCTAGAGTGCGCCGGGGAAGGCGCGATGGCTGCCCAAAGGGCTAGCATGCAGGGGATGCATCGGGGGTGATGCGAGGCCCGCTGGTCGGCCGCCCTCCCCTGCCTCCAGAAAATAGAAAGGCCCTCCTCGCGATGTCCGTCCAGCTCACGCCGCATTTTGGCAACGTGCAGGCTCATTACGACCTGTCCGATGACTTCTTCCGGTTGTTCCTCGACCCCACGCAGACCTACAGCTGCGCCTACTTCGAGCGTGACGACATGACCCTGGAAGAGGCGCAACTCGCCAAGATCGATCTGGCGCTGGGCAAGTTGAAGCTGGAACCCGGCATGACGTTGCTCGACATCGGTTGCGGGTGGGGGGCCACCATGCGCCGGGCTATCGAAAAGTACGACGTCAACGTCGTGGGCCTGACGCTGTCGGAGAACCAGGCGCAGCACGTGCAGAAGAAGTTCGACGAGATGGACACCTCGCGCACCCGTCGGGTGCTGCTGGAGGGCTGGGAGAAGTTCCACGAACCGGTGGACCGGATCGTCTCGATCGGCGCGTTCGAACACTTCGGCCGGCAACGCTACGGCCGCTTCTTCAAGATGGCCTACGAGGCGCTGCCGCCCGGCGGAGTGATGTTGCTGCACACCATCGTTCGGCCTTCGTTCAAGGACGCCCGCGCGCGCGGCATGAAGCTGACGCACGAAATCGTGCAGTTTTCGCAATTCATCTTGGCCGAGATCTTCCCCGGCGGTTGGCTTCCGACGCCGCAGACCGTCGGCGAGTACGGGGTGACGGCGGGGTTCGAACTGACGCGCGTCCAGTCGCTGCAGCTGCACTACGCCCGCACGCTGGAGACGTGGGCGGCCGCTCTGGAGGCCCGCCGCGACGAGGCCATCGCGATCCAGTCCGAAGAGGTCTACGACCGCTACATGAAGTACCTGACCGGCTGCGCGAAGCTGTTCCACCAGGGGTACACCGACGTCGACCAGTTCACGCTGGAGAAGTTGCAAAAGTAGACCGCCAGGGCGGCTTCAGCTGGCCGTCGCCGGCGGCGCTGGCCGGCTTGGGATTTCGCGCGCCTACCGCCCAGGGCTACCGTATCGGGTGTCGTTGCGCCCCAGCATGTTTCGCGCGGCGCCGCACGCCGCGTCAGTACGAGTAGAAGCCCTGCCCCGTCTTCTTGCCCAGCCGGCCCGCCTCCACCATGCGCAGCAGCAGCGGCGGCGGAGCGAAGTGCGGCTCTTTGAATTCTTCGAACATCTTGTCCGCGATGAGCTTCAGCGTGTCCAGCCCCACCAGATCGGACAGCCGCAGCGGGCCCATGGGGTGCGACAGCCCGGCGACCACGGCTTTGTCGACGTCCTCGATGCTGGCGAACCCCGCTTCGACCATGCGGACCGCCGAGAGCAGGTAGGGCACCAGCAGCGCGTTGACGACGAAACCGGACCGGTCGGAGCAGCGCACCACCTGCTTGCCCAGCACCGCGCTGGCGAACTGTTCGGTCCTGGCGGCGGCGGCCTCGTCGGTGACCAGCGTGCTGACCAGTTCGACCAGCGGCAGCACCGGGACCGGGTTGAAGAAGTGCAGGCCCAGCACCCGTTGCGGGTTCTTGGTGGCCGCGGCGATCTTCATGATCGGGATGCTGGAGGTGTTGGACGCCAGTACCGCGTCCGGGTCGGTGATGACCCGGTCGAGTTCGGCGAACACCTGCGCCTTGACGGCGTCGTCCTCGATGATCGCCTCGATGACCAGCTGGCGGTCGGCCAGGTCCTTGAGGTCGGTGGTGAAGGTCAGCTGGCTCAGCGCCCGGTCGCGTTCCCGCTCGGTGACCTTGCCCGCGCTGACGCCGCGCTCCAGCGACTTCACGATGCGGTTGCGCCCCGCGGTGATCAGGGCGTCGGTGGTCTCGAACACCGTCACGTCGACGCCGGCGCGCACGGAGACCTCGGCGATGCCGGACCCCATCTGACCGGCCCCGACTACGCCCACTCGCTGAATCCCTGCGTCACTCACTGTCTTCTTCTTTCGACGTTGTATCGCCTTGCACCGCAATAGGCCCCGCCCAGGATCGCTGGGCGGGGCCTATGCTACTTCAGCCGGATCTACGGCTTGGTTCCTCTAGCGGCTCAGTCCTTCGGGCCAAAGCCCGCTGGTCTCAGTGAAACTGCCCCTCTTCGGTGGAGCCCGTCAGCGCGGTGGTCGACGAGGTCGGGTCCACCGTGGTGGCGATGCGGTCGAAGTAACCGGCACCCACCTCGCGCTGGTGCTTGGTGGCGGTGTAACCGCGCTCCTCGGCGGCGAACTCGCGCTCCTGCAGCTCGACGTAAGCGCTCATCTGGTTGCGGGCGTAGCCGTAGGCCAGATCGAACATCGAGTAGTTGAGGGCGTGGAAGCCGGCCAGCGTGATGAACTGGAACTTGAATCCCATTGCGCCAAGCTCCTTCTGGAACTTCGCGATGGTGCTGTCGTCGAGGTGCTTCTTCCAGTTGAACGACGGCGAGCAGTTGTAGGCCAGCATCTGGTCGGGGAACTCGGACTTGACGCCCTCGGCGAACTTGGCGGCCAGCTCGAGGTCCGGGGTACCGGTCTCCATCCAGATCAGGTCGGAGAACGGCGCGTAGGCCTTGGCCCGCGCGATGCAGGGCTCCAGCCCGTTGCGGACCCGGTAGAAGCCCTCCTTGGTCCGCTCACCGGTGATGAACGGCTGGTCGCGCTCGTCGACGTCGGAGGTGATCAGCGTGGCGGCCTCGGCGTCGGTGCGCGCGATCACGACGGTCGGCACGTCGGCGACGTCGGCCGCGAGGCGGGCCGAGGTCAGGGTGCGGATGTGCTGCTGTGTCGGGATCAGCACCTTGCCACCGAGGTGGCCGCACTTCTTCTCCGAGGCCAGCTGGTCCTCCCAGTGCGAACCGGCCACACCGGCGGCGATCATCGCCTTCTGCAGCTCGTAGACGTTGAGCGCACCACCGAAACCGGCCTCACCGTCGGCGACGATCGGGGCCAGCCAGTTCTCGACCGAGGTGTCGCCCTCGACCTTGGCGATCTCGTCGGCGCGCAGCAGCGCGTTGTTGATGCGGCGGACCACCTGCGGCACCGAGTTGGCCGGGTACAGGCTCTGGTCCGGGTAGGTGTGGCCGGACAGGTTCGCGTCACCGGCGACCTGCCAACCCGACAGGTAGATGGCCTTCAGGCCGGCGCGGACCTGCTGGACGGCCATGTTGCCCGTCAGCGCGCCCAGCGCGTTGATGTACTCCAGGTCGTGCAGCTGCTCCCACAGGACCTCGGCGCCGCGCCGGGCCAGGGTGGCCTCCTCCACGACGGTGCCCTGCAGCGCGACGACGTCCTCGGCGCTGTAGGTGCGGGTGACACCCTTCCAACGGGGGTTGGTGTCCCAGTCCTTCTTGATCTGTTCGGCGCTCTTGGGGGTGCCAACGACAGACATTGGGCATGCTCCTTCACGATCTTCACTACTGGATTGCAGAAGGCCTCACCGGCGGTAGCTACGTGCTTAACTTCGCTGATGTGCTAACTCGAAGATGGCACACCATGTTCCCGCAGGTCCACCCATTTCAGTTGCCAATTTCAGCAACGGCACCACCCGTATTTGCGAATCTTGCGAAGCTGCGGGGGAACTGAACCGTTTCAGAATCTACCCGCCGGTAACAAGAATCCGCAGGTCAGCTGGGCATTTAACGGGACGCTTGTCCGGTTAGCGGTTGAAGAGCGCGGCGACGGCTTTCGTCTCGTCGCCGACCGCATATGTGAGCGTTGTAACAGGCCGATCGGTGAGGTTCGGGCCGAACTGATCGGTGGATCCCGCGGGGTGCAAGTGGGAGATGATCTCCAACTTGTCGCCCAGCGCGACCGGCGCCTCGTGCTCGATCGTGATGCGCAGCGGCCGCGCCATCAGCGCCAGATGCGACGCCAGATAGTCCTCGACCACGCTCCAGTACACCGAGTTGTTCATGTGGTCGAACAGGTCGATGTCGGTGACGCGCACGGGGAACTCGTGGATCTCGACCGCGTCGTCGCGGCTGCCCGGCTTCAGGTACGACTTCCACCGCAGCCGGTCGACGGAGGTCGTCTTGTGCAGGCCCGCCAGGAAGTCGTCGGCGATGCGCGACGGCATCTGGGTGTCCCGGTTGATGTTGATCCAGAACGCCTCGGATTCGATGAGCCCACCCTTGCGGCCGTCGATGCGCACCCGCATCTCGCACCACCGGTTGGAGGTGCCCGAGCACCAGCGCCGACAGCGCAGCATGTCACCGAACTCGATCGGCTTGATCAGGTCCACCATGGTGCGCCGGACGATCCACAAGGGATGGGTCTCCTCGAAGCCCATCTCGCGAAGCTGGTCCTGGCCGATGTCCTGGATGTGCCGGGCGGCCGCGTCCAGGCGCAGGCGTCCCGTGCGGTCGATGTCGGCGACGCGCAGCGGCCATTCGCGGTCGAAGACGTCGGGGTGGCCGTCGGGCACCGGCATCAGTTGTTTGTCCAGGCTCACGGCGTCGCTCCCATTTCCTCCTGGTTGGTCACCTCAGGCTAGCCCTGGGGCCTTGGTTGCGAATCATGCCAACGCAGCGCGCCGAATGCCAAACCTGACCCGACGTCGAGCTCTGCGAACTCTGCGAAGCGCAACTTCGCAATGCGTCGTACCCTGAAAAGCGTGTCGAAAACCTTCGTGGGGTCACGCGTGCGCCAGTTGCGCAGCGAGCGTGGGTTTTCCCAGGCCGCGCTCGCGCAGATGCTGGAGATCTCCCCGAGCTACCTCAACCAGATCGAGCACGACGTCCGCCCGCTGACCGTGGCCGTGCTGCTGCGCATCACCGAGGTGTTCGGGGTGGACGCCACCTTCTTCGCCTCGCACGACGACACCCGGCTGGTCGCCGAGCTGCGCGAGGTGACGATGGACCGGGACCTCGACATCGACGTGGACCCGACCGAGGTTGCCGAGATGGTCAGCGCGCATCCCGCGCTGGCCCGCGCGGTGGTCAACCTGCACCGCCGCTACCGCATCACCACGGCCCAGCTCGCCGCCGCCACCGAGGAGCGCTACTCCGACGGCAGCGGCAGCGGTTCGATCACCATGCCGCACGAGGAAGTCCGCGACTACTTCTACCAGCGCCAGAATTATCTGCACGAGCTGGACACCGCCGCCGAGGACCTCACCAGCAAGATGCGCCTGCACCACGGCGACCTGGCCCGGGAGTTGAACCGCCGGCTCACCGAGGTGCACGGGGTGCACATCAACCGTCGAATCGATTTGGGCGACACGGTGTTACACCGCTACGAGCCGCAGACCAAGACGCTGGAGATCAGCAACCACCTGTCGCTGGGGCAGCAGGTGTTCAAGATGGCCGCCGAATTGGCCTACCTCGAATTCGGTGACCTGATCGACGCCCTGGTCACCGACGGCAAGTTCACCAGCGACGAGTCACATACGCTCGCCCGGTTGGGCCTGGCCAACTATTTCGCCGCCGCGACGGTGCTGCCGTACCGGCAGTTCCACGACGTCGCGGAGAATTTCCGCTACGACGTCGAGCGGCTGTCCTCGTTCTACTCGGTCAGCTACGAGACCATCGCGCACCGGCTCTCCACGTTGCAACGGCCCTCGATGCGCGGCGTGCCCTTCTCCTTCGTCAGGGTGGACCGGGCCGGCAACATGTCAAAACGCCAGTCCGCCACCGGTTTTCACTTCTCCTCCAGCGGCGGCACCTGCCCGCTGTGGAACGTCTACGAGACCTTCGCCAACCCGGGCAAGATCCTGGTGCAGATAGCGCAGATGCCCGACGGCCGCAACTACATGTGGGTGGCCCGCACCGTCGAGCGGCGCGCCGCCCGGTATGGTCAGCCGGGTAAGACCTTCGCGATCGGGCTGGGCTGCGAGTTGCGCCACGCTCACCGGCTCGTCTACTCGGAAGGACTCGATTTGTCGGGGGATCTCAACGTCGTGGCCACGCCCATCGGCGCGGGCTGCCGCGTCTGCGAACGCGACAACTGCCCGCAGCGGGCCTTCCCCGCGCTGGGCCACGCGCTCGATCTCGACGAGCACCGCAGCACGGTGTCGCCCTACCTGGTGAAGCAGCCGTGACGGGCGGGACGGTCGGCCGCATCCCGTCGGGACGGTTCCGCGAGCTGGGCCCCCTCAACTGGGTGCTCGCCAAGGCGGCGGCGCGGACCGTCCGCGCGCCCGAGATGCACCTGTTCACCACGCTGGGGCAGCACCGGTCCCTGTTTGTGGCGTGGAGCATCTACAGCGGCCGCCTCCTGCGCGGCCGGCTGCCCGCGATCGACGCCGAACTGGTGGTCCTGCGCGTCGCGCACCTGCGGGAGTGCGAATACGAGCTGCAGCATCACCGCAGGATGGCCCGCAACCAGGGCCTGGACGCGGACCTGCAGGCCGCCATCTTTGGCTGGCCCGACACCACGGTCGCGGCCGCGGACCGGTTGAGCGCACGCCAGCGCGCCCTGCTGACGGCGACCGACGAGTTCGTCGAGAGGCGCACCGTCACCGACGACACCTGGGCCGCGCTGGCCAGTCACCTCGACCGGCGCGAGCTCATCGAATTCTGTTTGCTGGCAAGCCAATACGACGGCCTGGCCGCGACCATGTCGGCGCTGGCCATCCCCCTGGACAACCCGGCCGGCTACAAGTAGAGGTCGGCCAGCACGGCCAGCGTCAACACCAGCGGCAGCACCGGCAGCCCGAACGCCAGCGCCGCCAGCCCGTACCTGCGGCGTCGGCGCTGCCAGAGGCCCCACAGCGCCGCGATCACGCCCACCGCGGCCGACACCGCCAACACCGTCAGGCTCCACACGCTTGCCGTCGCGGTGTCTTCGCCGATCGAAATGGCAAGCAGCCACAGCACGTAACCCGCTCCCAGGCCGCCGATGGCGCCCGCGAGGGTCTCCGGCCGGACGGTGCTCCTCATGGCGCTCAGAAGTTGATCATGTGGCCGATGAGGCCGTGGAAGCACTCTTGCAACGCCTCCGACAGCGTCGGGTGCGTGTGCACGTTGCGCGCCAGCTCGGTCGCCGTCAGGTCCCACTTTTGCGCGAGCGTCAGCTCGGGCAGCAGCTCGGAGACATCGTGGCCGATCAGGTGCCCGCCCAACAGCTCGCCGTACCTGGCGTCGGCGATCAGCTTGACGAAGCCGCTCGGGTCACCCACCCCGTGCGCCTTGGCGTTGGCGGTGAACGGGAACTTGGCCACCACCACGTCGTGCCCCGCGTCGCGGGCCTGTTGTTCGGTGAGCCCGAAGCTGGCCACCTGCGGCTGGCAGAACGTCGCGCGCGGCATCATGCGATAGTCACCCAACGCCAAAGTCTCTGCGCCCGCGATGGTTTCGGCCGCGACCACGCCCTGGGCCTCGGCGACGTGCGCCAGCTGCAGCTTGCCGGTCACGTCGCCGATAGCGTAAATGTGCTCGACGTTGGTGCGCATGTAGTCGGTGATGCCGATCGCCCCGCGGTCGGTGAGCGCGACGCCCGCCTTGTCCAGCCCGTAGCCCTCGACGTTGGGCACGAACCCGATGGCCTGCAGCACCTTGTCGGCCTTGAGCTCCTCGGACTTGCCGTCCTTGCTGACCACGACGGTGACCCCAGACCCGTCGTCGGTGATGGACTCCACCTTGGTCCCGGTGCGGATGGTGATGCCTAGCTTCTTGAACTGCTTCTCGATCTCCTTGGACACCTCGGCGTCCTCGTTGGGCAGCGCGCGCGGCAGGAATTCGACGATGGTGACGTCGACCCCGTAGTTCTTCATGACGTAGCCGAATTCCATGCCGACGGCGCCGGCCCCGGCGATCACGATCGACGCGGGCAGCTCCCGCTTCATGATCTGTTCCTCGTAGGTCACCACGTTCTCCGACAGCGTGGTGCCCGGGACCAGCCGCGTGCTGGCGCCCGTGGCGACGATGACGTTGTCGAAGGTGACGGTCTCGGTGCCGCCCTCGTTGAGGTCGACCGACAGCGTGTGCGGGTCGGTGAACTTCCCGTAGCCGTGGATCTCGGTGATCTTGTTCTTCTTCATCAGGAAGTGCACGCCGGCGACCCTGCCCTCGGCCACCTTGCGACTGCGGTCGTAGGCGACGCCGTAGTCGAAGCTGGCCTCGCCGGTGATACCGAAGGTCTTGGCCTCTTTGGTGAAGATGTGCACCAGTTCGGCGTTGCGCAGCAACGCCTTGGACGGGATGCAGCCGACGTTCAGGCAGACCCCGCCCCAATACTTCGGCTCGATGACCGCGGTGTTCAGGCCGAGCTGCGCGGCGCGGATAGCTGCGACATATCCGCCGGGACCGGCCCCGAGGACGACGACGTCAAAGTGAGAAGTCACGTGCCCACCC
This sequence comes from Mycobacterium sp. E2462, assembly GCF_001672685.1. Lineage (NCBI taxonomy): Bacteria > Bacillati > Actinomycetota > Actinomycetes > Mycobacteriales > Mycobacteriaceae > Mycobacterium > Mycobacterium sp. E2462. Next base: position 38,365 of record NZ_LZKC01000446.1, on the reverse strand, counting down.
TAGTGGGCACGTGGGCGCGGCGTTAATACGGAAGGACGCCGGCCACGCAGTGGCCCACCCGTTCGCAGTAGTAGTAGCCGTACAGGGGCGCCGCAGCGGCGACGGCGGCGAACGGCCCCGACATCACCGCGACCGACAGGGCCGACACGAGCGGCTTGCCCGGCACCATCGCCAGCATCACGCCCGCGACGATGCACGCCACCACGTACACCAGGGCGGCGAACCCGGCCGGTGTCTTGTCCGGCGAGTGATACCACCAATAGAACAGGCCGAGCCCCACCTCGGCGGCCACCAGCCACACGCCCAGCAGCACCAGGGCCAGCTTCCACCACTTGAGGTAGACGTAGCGGCCGGGCACGGTGACCGATTGCACCAGCCCGCCCGCGCCCGCCCCGTCCTCCTGTTCGTCGGGCGGCTCGTCGGGCGCCTCGACCGCCGCCGCCTCGGCCGGTGTCGCCGCGGCGGCGGGTTCTACAGCCTGCGGCCCGGTGTCGTCGGAGAAGTCGGGGACCCACGAGCGGGTGCAGGTGTCCTCGTCGTCGTCCTCGGAGAAGTCCGGCACGAACGCCTCGGTGCCCGGGTTGGTCCCGTCCTTATCGTCAGCCACCGGCGCTCACCCGCAGGGCGACCAGCACACCCAACCAGCCGGGCGCCACCGCCACGATGAACGCGCCGAGGGTCGTGACCCACCGCCGTCCGGACAGCAGCATCATGGTCAGCCCGACGACGCTGGGAACCCCGACCGCGGCCGCGACGGCGACACCCGGGTGGACGGCGGCGTGCACGACCACCTTGCAGGCCACCCCCGCCAAAAACCCGACCGCGCTGCCAATCAGCATGGCGCTGGCCAGAAGCCAGGGCCGCGGCAGGGGGATCACGGTGACGACTGTACTGCCGTCAGCCGCCGGTGCGGCAGGTCGCGGAAGCTCCGCCGGTCACCACCTGACCGCGGGACGCGGGGCGCTGTCCGCCCTCGTAATCGGCGCCGGTGATGAGCGGCGCGGCCGCCAGCGCCGCCCGTTCCTCCTCGGTGAACACGCGGCCGCGGCTCAGGAACCGCACCCCGTCGGGAGCCTCCAGGCTGAAGCCACCGCCGCGGCCCGGCACCACGTCGATCACCAGCTGCGTGTGTTTCCACGCCTGGTACTGCGGGCCCGAGATCCACACCGGCACCCCGTCGGCGCCCACGTCCAGCACGCCGAGCAGCACATCGCGGTCGCCGACCAGGAAGTCGCCGCGGGGATAGCACATCGGCGATGACCCGTCGCAGCAGCCGCCGGACTGATGGAACATCACGGGGCCGTGCCGCTCCTGCAGCGACGCCAGCAGCTCGGCGGCCGGCGCGGTCATCACCACCCCGGTGACCATCAGAAGAAGCCCTGCGCCTTCTCCGAATAGGACACCATGAGGTTCTTGGTCTGCTGGTAGTGGTCGAGCATCATCTTGTGGTTCTCGCGGCCGATGCCGGACTGCTTGTAGCCGCCGAACGCGGCGTGCGCGGGATAGAGGTGGTAGCAGTTCACCCACACCCGCCCGGCTTGGATGTCGCGACCCGCCCGGTAAGCGGTGTTGCCGTCGCGGCTCCACACGCCCGCGCCGAGGCCGTAGAGGGTGTCGTTGGCGATCGAGATCGCGTCGTCGTAGTCGTCGAATGACGTGACCGTCACCACCGGCCCGAAGATCTCCTCCTGGAAGACCCGCATGCGGTTGGTGCCGGCGAAGATGGTGGGCTGCATGTAGTAGCCGCCGGACAGGTCGCCGCCGAGTTCGGCGCGCTCGCCGCCGGTGACGATCGTGGCGCCCTCGTCCTTGCCGATCTCGATGTAGGACAGGATCTTCTCAAGCTGGTCGTTGGACGCCTGAGAACCCAGCATCGTCTCGCTGTCCAGGGGGTCGCCCTGCCGGACGGCCTTGGTGCGGATCGCGGCGAGCTCGAGGAACTCGTCGTAGATGTCGGCCTGAATCAGGCTGCGCGACGGGCACGTACACACCTCGCCCTGGTTGAGGGCGAACATGGTGAAGCCCTCGAGCGCCTTGTCCTGGAAGTCGTCGGCTCTGGCCAGCACGTCGGAGAAAAAGATGTTCGGGCTCTTGCCGCCCAGCTCCAGGGTGACCGGGATCAGGTTCTGCGACGCGTACTGCATGATCAGGCGCCCGGTGGTGGTCTCGCCGGTGAAGGCGATCTTGGCGATCCGGTTGCTCGACGCCAGTGGCTTGCCGGCCTCGGCCCCGAACCCGTTTACGACGTTGAGCACGCCGGCCGGAAGCAGGTCACCGATGAGCGACATCAGGTAGAGCACCGAGACCGGCGTCTGCTCAGCGGGTTTGAGCACCACCGCGTTGCCGGCGGCCAGCGCCGGGGCCATCTTCCAGGCGGCCATCAGGATCGGAAAGTTCCACGGGATGATCTGTCCGACGACGCCGAGGGGCTCGTGGAAGTGGTAGGCCACCGTGTCCTCGTCGATCTGGGACAGCGAGCCCTCCTGCGCCCGGATGGCGCCGGCGAAATAGCGGAAGTGGTCGGCGGCCAGCGGGATGTCGGCGGCCAAGGCCTCGCGGACCGGCTTGCCGTTGTCCCACACCTCGGCCACCGCGAGGGCGGCGGTGTTCTCCTCGATGCGGTCGGCGATCTTGTTCAGGATCGCCGCCCGCTCGGCCGGCGCGGTCTTGCCCCACGCCTTGGCCGCGCCGTGGGCGGCGTCCAGCGCCTTCTCCACGTCGGCCGCCTCCGAGCGGGCCACCTCGCAGAACGGCTGGCCGGTCACCGGGGTGGGGTTCTCGAAGTAGCGGCCGCCCAACGGCGCCACCCACTGGCCGCCGATGAAGTTCTCGTAGCGGGATTCATACGACATCAGCGCCCCGGCAGAGCCCGGACGTGCGAAAACGGTCATTCGCTCTCACCCCTCGTCCCTCGTGTAATACACCTCACAGTACCGCCGTTGGCCACAATGGGTCCCATGCCTTCGCTCTCCTCCGAGACCCCCGACGCCGCCCCCGGCGTAGCCGCGCCCGACGACCCGTACCTCTGGCTCGAGGAGGTCACCGACGAGCGGGCCCTGGACTGGGTGCGCGCGCGCAACGAGCCCACGCTGGCGCGATTCCGCGACGAGGAATTCGAACGGATGCGCGCCGAGGCGCTCGAGGTCCTCGACACCGACGCCCGCATTCCGTACGTGGTGCGCCGCGGGGACTACCTGTACAACTTCTGGCGCGACGCCACCAACCCCCGCGGCCTGTGGCGGCGCACCACGCTGGACAGCTACCGCGCCGCAACCCCCGACTGGGACGTGCTGATCGACGTCGACGCGTTGGGCCGGGCCGACGACGAAAAGTGGGTGTGGGCGGGGGCGGGGGTCATCACCCCGGAAAACACGCGGGCGCTCGTCGGCCTGTCGCGCGGCGGCTCGGACGCCTCGATCGTGCGCGAATTCGACATGCAGACACGGGAATTCGTCGCCGACGGGTTCACGCTGCCGGAGGCCAAGTCGCAGATCACCTGGGCCGACCCCGACACGGTGTTCGTGGGCACCGACTTCGGGGCCGGGTCGCTGACGGAGTCGGGCTACCCGCGGGTGATCAAGCGGTGGCACCGGGGCACGCCGCTGGCCGACGCGGAGACAGTCTTCGAAGGCGACCGCGCCGACGTGCGCGTCGCGGTGTCGGTGGACCGCACGCCGGGTTTCGAACGCACCTTTCTGGCGCGGGCGGTCGACTTCTGGAACGAGCAGGTCTATGAGTTGCGCGGCGCGGAGCTCATTCGCATCGACGCGCCCACCGACGCCAGCGTGTCGGTCCACCGCAACTGGTTGCTGATCGAGCTACGCACCGACTGGCTGTTCGGATCCGCCAGCTACGCCGCGGGGTCCCTGCTGGCGGCGGACTACGACGAGTTTCTCGCCGGGACAGCGCAATTGAGCGTGGTGTTCGAGCCCGACGAGCACACCGCGTTGAATCATTACGCGTGGACGCGCGACCGTCTGCTCATGGTCACCCTCGCCGACGTGGCCAGCCGGGTCGAGATCGTCACGCCACCCCCACGTGACGACCCGCAGCGCCCGGCTTCGCCGCCGCCCTGGCGACGTGAGCCGCTGGCCGGCATCCCGGAGGCGACCAACACCGTCGTCGTCACCGCCGACGACGACGGTGACGAGTTCTTCCTCGACTCCAGCGGATTCGTCACGCCCTCACGCCTGCTGCGCGGCACCGGCGACGGAGCCCTCGAGCAGGTCAAGTCCGCGCCGTCCTTCTTCGACGCCGAAAACCTGGCCGTCGCACAGCATTTCGCAACCTCTGACGACGGGACCAGGATTCCCTACTTCGTGGTGCGGCCCACCGACGCGACCGGCCCCGGGCCCACCATGCTCTATGGCTACGGCGGCTTCGAGAACGCGAACACCCCCGCCTACAGCGGCGTGCTCGGCCGGTTGTGGCTGGCCCGGGGCGGCACCTACGTGCTGGCCAACATCCGCGGCGGCGGCGAGTACGGGCCGAACTGGCACACCCAGGCGATGCGGGAGGGCCGGCATAAGGTGGCCGAGGACTTCGCTGCCGTGGCAACGGATTTGGTGAGCTGCGGCATCGCGACCGTCGACCAGCTCGGCGCCCAGGGCGGCAGCAACGGCGGCTTGCTGATGGGCATCATGCTGACCCAGTACCCGGAGCTGTTCGGCGCGCTGGTGTGCAGCGTGCCGCTGCTGGACATGAGGCGCTACCACCTGTTGCTCGCCGGCGCCTCGTGGATGGCCGAGTACGGCGATCCGGACAACCCCGACGACTGGGCCTTCATCTCCGAATACTCGCCCTATCAGAACATTTCATCGGCGCGACGCTATCCGCCGCTGCTGATGACGACCTCCACCCGCGACGACCGGGTGCACCCGGGGCACGCCCGCAAGATGACCGCGGCGCTCGAGGCGGCGGGCCACCGGGTCTACTACTACGAGAACATCGAGGGCGGCCACGCCGGCGCGGCCGACAACGAACAGGCCGCGTTCAAGTCCGCCCTGACCTACTCGTTCCTGTGGCGCATGCTCGCGCCCGGCAGTGACGACCGGCGCCGATAGACTCGCGACGTGTCCGCGACCGATCGCATCGAACTGACCCTGCTGGCCACCGGCCTGATCTTCATCCTGGCCGGGGCGGCGCAGGCCCGGTACCGCTTCGTCAAGCACCGCCGCGCCGGCCGGCGGTTCTACTGGGTGACGTCGGCGATCGGCATCGTCAGTTTCGCGGCCGGGACCGGCAGGCTGTGGCCCAACGCGGTGGTCGTGGCGGTGATCTTCTCCGCGATCGTCGCCGTCTCGGCCTATCTGACCACGCCGTACCTCAAGATCGGTGACCGCATCTACGCCTCGTCGCCGGAAAACCAGCAGCCCGACGAGTAAGGCTGCTGGACAGCGCGGCGCCCAGCGGCTTCGCTGGGACCATGACATCGCCCGGCGCCGCGCCCGAGTTCCAGACGTTGCTGTACACGACGGCCGGACCGGTCGCCACGATCACGCTGAACCGCCCGGAGCAGCTCAACACCATCGTCCCGCCGATGCCCGACGAGATCGAGGCGGCGGTGGGCCTGGCGGAGCGGGACCCGGCGATCAAGGTCATCGTGCTGCGCGGCGCCGGCCGGGCGTTCTCCGGTGGTTACGACTTCGGCGGCGGATTTCAGCACTGGGGCGAGGCCATGATGACCGACGGCCAGTGGGACCCCGGCAAGGACTTCGCCATGGTCACCGCCCGCGAGACTGCGCCCACGAGCAAGTTCATGGCGATCTGGCGGGCGTCCAAGCCGGTGATCGCTCAGGTGCACGGCTGGTGCGTCGGCGGGGCCAGTGACTACGCGCTGTGCGCCGACCTGGTGATCGCGAGCGAGGACGCCGTGATCGGCACCCCGTACGCGCGGATGTGGGGTGCCTATCTCACCGGCATGTGGCTCTACCGGCTGAGCCTGGCCAAGGCGAAGTGGCACTCGCTGACCGGCCGGCCGCTCACCGGCGTACAGGCCGCCGAGATCGAGCTGATCAACGAGGCGGTGCCGTTCGAGCGGCTGGAGGCCCGGGTCGCCGAGATCGCGGCCGAGCTGGCGCAGATCCCGCTGTCCCAGTTGCGGGCGCAGAAGCTGATCGTCAACCAGGCCTACGAGAACATGGGCCTGGCCTCCACGCAGACGCTGGGCGGCATCCTCGACGGGCTGATGCGCAACACCCCCGACGCCCTCGAGTTCATCCGCACGGCGCGCGACCAGGGCGTGCGCGCGGCGATCGAGCGCCGCGACGGGCCGTTCGGCGATTACAGCCAGGCCCCGCCGGAGCTGCGGCCGGACCCGTCGCACGTCATCGTCCCTGATGGCAAGTGATAATGAGCTCTGCTACAAATTTCTTCACCGCCGTGCAAAAAGTGTTACCGTTTGAATATGTCTCGGCTGAGTTCTCGCTTGCGTGCAGGTGCGGTTTTCCTCGCTCTCGGGGTGGCCGCTGTGACGTTCCCGAAGACCGCGGTAGCGGATTCCACGGAGGACTTCCCGGTCCCCCGTCGCATGATCAACACCACCTGCGACGCCGAGCAGTACATGGCGGCCGCGCGCGACACCAGCCCGGTGTACTACCAGCGCTACATGATCGACTACAACAACCACCCGAACGTGCAGCAGGCCACCCAGGACAAGGTGCACTGGTTCTTCTCGATGTCGCCGGCCGACCGCAGGCAGTACTCGGAGAACTTCTACAACGGTGACCCGCTGACCTTCGCGTGGGTCAACCACATGAAGCTGTTCTTCAACAACAAGGGCGTGGTGGCCAAGGCCACCGACGTGTGCAACCAGTACCCGCCCGGCGACATGTCGGTGTGGAACTGGGCCTGAACCCCCACAGTTATCTCGCCGGTAGCAGCGCCTAGAGCGCCGCTACCGGCGATTTTTTGCGCCTGAACCGTAGCGCACCGTGCCGGGCGGCCCGCCAGACCGGCGGGCGTCACCGGGCATGCGCCGAGAGATCCGCCCGCGGCGATCAGCGCGGCTGCACCAATCCGCCCGCCGGGTGCTCCTCGACGTTCTTCAGCAGCAGCTCCCGCACGGCGGGTCGCGGCCCGTACGGTCGCAGCATGGTGCTGGCCGGCCGCGGACGCACGTGCTGCGGCCACCAGAACCAGCGCCCGAGCAAGGCGGCCAGCGACGGCGTCATGAACGACCGCACGATCAAGGTGTCGAACAGCAGGCCCAGCGCGATCGTCGTGCCCACCTGGGCCATCACCAGCAACGGGCTGAACATGAAGGTGGCCATGGTGGCGGCGAACACCAGACCGGCCGACGTCACCACCGAACCGGAACCGGCTATCGCGCGGATCGTGCCGGTTCTGAGCCCGGCGTGGATTTCCTCCTTGAACCGCGAGATCAACAACAGGTTGTAGTCGGAGCCGACCGCCAGCAGCAAGATGATCGCCATCGCCAGCACCATCCAGTGCAGCTTGATACCCAGGATGTACTGCCACACCAGCACCGAGAGGCCGAACGAGGCGCCCAATGACAACAGCACCGTGCCGACGATCACGAAGGCCGCCACGACGCTTCGGGTGATCACCAGCATGATGATGAAGATCAGGGTGGCTGCGGAGATGCCGGCGATGATCAGGTCGATGTCGGAACCGTCGTGCATGTCCTTGTACGTCGCGGCGGTGCCGCCGAGGTAGACCTTGGCGCCCTCCCAGGGCGTGCCCTTGATCGCCTCGTGCACGGCCTGCTTGATCGGTTCGATGTGGCTGATGCCTTCCGGAGTCGCCGGGTCACCCTCGTGAGAGATGATCAACCGGACCGCGTGCCCGTCCGGCGAGATGAACTGCTTGAGACCTCGCGCGAAGTCCGGGCTCTTGAACGCCTCCGGCGGAAGGTAGAACGTGTCGTCGTTCTTGGCCTTGTCGAACGCGTCGCCTTGTGCGGTGGCGTTGTCGGCCTGCGCCTTCGCCTGGTCGTTCAGGCCGTTGGTGATGGCATAGTTCGACATCACGGTGTCGAGGTTGCGCTGCTGGCTCTCGATCTGCGGCGGGATCAGCGCCACCAACTTCGGCTGGATCTGATCCAGCTTGTCCAGATTCGCGCTGAGGTTCACGATGTTCTGCGCCACCTGGTCGATGCCGTCGAGCGCGTTGAACACCGACCGCAGCGCCCAGCACGCCGGGATGTCGTAACAGTGCTTCTCCCAGTAGAAGAAGCTGCGGATCGGCCGGAAGAAGTCGTCGAAGTTGGCGATGTCGTCGCGCAGCGCCTCGGTGATCTGCACGGTTTCCTTGGTGAGCCTGGTGGTCTCGTGCGTGGTGTTGCTCAGATCCTGGGTGACCTGCATCTGCTCGTGCAGCGTGGCCATCGTCTTCTTGAGCTCGTCCGCCTGCTTCAGCAGGTTTTGCGCCTGCTCTTCCTGATAGTGCTGGGTCTGGAGCCGGCCGGCCGATTGCGCACCCATCTGGAACCCGAGGGTGCTGTGGTCGAGCGGCGTGCCCAACGGTCGGGTGATGGTCTGCACCCGGCCGATGCCGGGGATGTGGAAGACCGCCTTGGCGACCTTGTCCAAGACGATGAAGTCGGCCGGGTTGCGCAGGTCGTGGTCGGTCTCGATCATCAGCAGCTCGGGGTTGAGCCGGGCCTGATCGAAGTGCCGGTCGGCGGCGGCATAGCCGATGTTGGCCGGGGTGTCCGCCGGCAGGAAGTGGCGGGTGTCGTAGTCCGTCTTGTAGCCGGGCAGCGCGAGCAGGCCGACCAGGGCCGCGGCGATGGTCACCGCGAGAACGGGTGCGGGCCACCGGACGATGGCGGTGCCGATGCGGCGCCAGCCCCGCGTCTGCAGCTTGCGCTTCGGGTCCAGCAGCTTGAAGAACGACGCCACGGTCAGGACCGCCGGCGCCAGCGTCAAGGCCGCGAGGACCGCGACCAGCATGCCGACGGCGCACGGGACGCCCAGGGACGAGAAGTAGGGCAACCGGCAGAAGCTCAGGCAGTACATCGCGCCGGCGATGGTCAGCCCCGACCCCAGCACGACGTGGGCCGTGCTGTGGAACATGGTGTAGAACGCTTGTTCGCGCGTCTCGCCCAGACCGCGGGCCTCGTGGTAGCGGCCGACCACGAAGATCGCGTAGTCCGTTCCGGCCGCGATCGCCATCAGCACGAGCATGTTGTTGGCGAACGTCGACAGGCCCATGATGCCGTAGTTGCCGAGCGTCGCGACGACACCGCGGGCCGCCGCCAGCTCGACGAAGACCATCAACAGCATGATCAAAACGGTGACGATCGAGCGGTAGACGAACAGCAGCATCACCACGATCACCAGGAAGGTGATCATGGTGACTACCGCGACGCCCTTCTCACCCGCGTGCGACTGGTCGGCGAACAGCGGCGCCGCCCCGGTGACGTAGGCCTTGATCCCCGGCGGCGCCGGCACCGAGTCCACGATCTTGCGGACGGCGTCGCTGGACTCGGCGGACATCCCGCCGCCCATGTTGCCGGCGAGGTACACCTGGACGTAAGCGGCCTTCTGGTCGTGGCTTTGCGATCCCGCGGCGGTCAGCGGGTCGCTCCAGAAGTCCTGGACGTGCTGGACGTGCTTCTTGTCCTGCTCGAGTCGCTTGACGATCTCGTCGTAGTAGCGGTGCGCGTCGGCCCCCAGCGGCTTGTCGCCCTCGAGCAGGATCATCGCGGAGCTGTCGGAGTTGAACTCTTTGAACGTCGATCCAACCCGCATCATCGACTGGAACGACACCGCGTCCGTGGGGCTCTGCGACACCGAATGCTTCTTGGACACGACCTCCAGCTGCGGCGCCACGGTGTTGGTGACGAACACGATGCCCAACCACACCAGGACGATCGGCAGCGCGAGCCGGTGGATCATGCGCGGCAGGAACGGCGGGATCAGTGGCTGCTCGACGCGCGGCGCAGCCTCGACTGATTCGCTCATGCGGACTTGTCCAGGCAGTACACGAAGGCGTTCACCGTTTCGTTGGGGGGCGACTGATTCGGAGCCTTGATGACGTCACCGTGCCCGTCGTGGTTGTTGACGACAAATCGGCAGGCGATCCAGCTGCCGTCGCCTTGGGCCACCAGGTTTGCCGGGATGCCGGGCTTCGTTGAACTCAAGACTTTGCTCCAGGGCAAGGGCACGTTGAGCGCCTGCTGCGGGTGGGAGTTCTCGTCGAGGTAGTTGATGGTCGCCGTGCTGCCCGGCGCGCCCCAGACCTCGAGCGTGATGGTTTTAGCGTTGAACTGGTCGAGGACCTCGCCCGAGGTGCCACCCCCGAAGGAACCGCGGTGAACGCCGAAGACGCCGTGCAAGCGGTAGACGACGAACCCCGACAGCGCGACGACGGCGGCGATGGTGAGCACCAGCCAGAAGCGCGCGAAGAACCCCTTCTTCCTGGCGCGCCGCGGGGCGGCCTCGTCGCCCTCCCCGCCGGCGGAGCCCTGCCTGCGCAGTGGCTCGGTCCTTGGCTCAGTGGTCGTCATGGGCGCTCCATGTCCTTGTGGTACGTCGTGGTGTTCATGGCTTCTCGGTGATGAGGCCGACGCACGTAGCGGTCAGCAGGCGAGTCAGGGCGGAGGCGAAATCCAAGTTCCACTCGGGCGGCACCACTTCCGGCTCCTCGGCGTAAACGTCGGTGAGGCGTTCCGGCGGGTTGGCGACCTGCCACAGCGTGGCCGCCAACGAGTATGCGGCCAGCAGGATGTCGAGCGCCCCCGAGCGGCCGAGTTCCGGCAGCCCGCTCTCGATGGCGTCAGCAAGCGAGAGCGTGGCGGCGGTGCTGATCCGTTTCACCTCGACCACCCGCTCGGCGTCCACCTCGTGTTCTAGGTGTAGGTGCAGGTTGGCCAACAGGTCACAGAACAGCGGGTCCGCGGCCAGCGCGTCGGCCAGCGTCTGGGCGATCAGCGACGGCGACTTCGCGCCGGGCTCGGCGAGCCTCTCCGACACGGTGTTCGACCACCGCACCCACCCCTCGGCGGACAGGTGCAGCAGCACTTCCTTGTGCGAGGTGAAGTAACGGCGCACCGCCGAATAGTGAATCCCGGCGCGGCTGGCGACGGCGGTCAGGGTCACGGACGCGACACCCGTTTCCAGCGCCAGCGAACGCGCGGCCTCCACGAGGGCCTCCGCACGTTGGCGCTTTTTCTCCTCGGTGCGGGCGCGCTGGAACGTGAGTTGCGCCACCGGCCGAGCGTAACGCACATTGTGTGATTTGTATAACGCACAGCGCGTGATTTGTTACGGCTGACGGCGCGGTCGTCGCCAGTGGGTAAAGGTAGGAGCATGACCCGCCGATCCAGAAAGCAGCCATGCAGACCATCGCGTTGATCGGATTCCTCGGCGGCCTCATCACCGGGATCTCGCCGTGCATCCTGCCCGTGCTGCCGGTGATTCTGTTATCCGGCGCGAGCAGCTCCCGCGGCATCAGTTCGGCCGCCCGGCCGTACCTGGTGATCGCGGGTCTGGTGTGCAGCTTCTCGGTGGCCACCTTGATCGGCTCGGCGCTGCTGACCGCGCTGCACCTGCCGCAGGACGCCATCAGGTGGGCGGCCCTGGTGGTGCTGGTGCTGATCGGCCTGGGGTTGATCTTCCCGCCGCTGCAGCACCTCATCGAACGACCGTTCGCGTACCTGCCGCAGCGTCAGATCGGGCCCAACACAGACGGTTTCGGGCTGGGCCTGACGCTGGGCGCGCTGTATGTGCCCTGCGCCGGCCCGGTCCTCGCCGCGATCGTGGTCGCCGGCGGCACGCAATCGATCGGGGCCGGCGCGCTGGTGCTGACTGGCACCTTCGCGCTCGGCAACGCGGTGCCGCTGCTGGCGTTCGCGTTGGCGGGGCGGCGCGTCGCGGAACGCATCGCCGCGTTCCGCCGCCGCCAACGCGCGATCCAGATCGCCGGCGGCGTCATGATGGTCGTGCTGGCCGTCGCGCTGGTGTTCAACCTGCCGGCGATGCTGCAGCGCGCGGTCCCCGACTACACGACGGCGATGCAGAACAAGATCGGCGCCGACGACATCCAGCGCACGCTGAACTCCGGCCCGGCGACGCCGCCGCCGCCCGGGTCCAGCGGCCTGCAGCTGAGCGCGGGCGGGGTCAGCGTCAACGGCGCGCTGACCGATTGCATGGACGGCGCCACGCAGCTGCAGCAGTGCGGACCGGCACCGGCTATCGCCGGCATCTCCGGATGGCTCAACACCCCGGACGGCAAACCGCTGGATCCGGCGGCGGTGCGGGGCAAGGTGGTCCTGATCGACTTCTGGGCCTACTCGTGCATCAACTGCCAGCGCGCCATCCCGCACGTGGTCGACTGGTACAACCGCTACCGCGACAGCGGCTTCGTCGTCGTCGGGGTCCACACGCCCGAGTACGCGTTCGAGCGAGTCCCGTCCAACGTGGACAGCGGCGCCGCCGGGCTGCATATCGACTATCCCGTCGCGCTGGACAACGACTATGCGACATGGAACAACTTCTCCAACCTGTACTGGCCGGCCGAGTACCTGATCGACGCGAACGGCCAAGTGCGACACACAAAGTTCGGCGAAGGCGACTACGACGGCACCGAGAAACTGATCCGCGATTTGCTGGTCGACGCCCATCCCGGTACCCAGTTGCCCTCGCCGGCCCACGCGCCTGACACCACCCCACAGACCCGGCTGACGCCGGAGACCTACCTGGGCGTGGAGCGGGCCGGGAACTACGGCGGCACCGGCGACTACAAGGCGGGCACCGCGGCGTTCGACTACCCGGCGTCGCTGCCGGGCGACAAGTTCGCGCTGCACGGCCGCTGGAAGCTCGACGACCAGGGCGCCACCGCGGACAGCGACGACGCCGCCATCCGGCTGAACTACACCGCCAAGGCCGTCTACGCCGTCGTCGGGGGCACGGGCACCCTCACCGTGACGCGAGACGGGCAGACCACCACGACGCCGATCGGCGGGGCGCCCACCCTGCACCAAATAGTCACCGACGCCGGAGCGCACGGCGACCAGCTCGACATGCGGGTCAGCCCGGGTCTGCAGGTGTTCTCGTTCACCTTCGGCTAGCCGCCGGGACTCCTGACGAGGCCGGCGAGCACCGCGACCAGCACACCGGCCGCCGCCAGGGCCGCGCCCGCGACCAGCGTGACGTTCAGCCAGTGATGCGCGCCGGCCTCGGCGGTGCCGACCATCACCTCCGCGATGCCGCGCACGTCGCCGGTCGTGCGGTTCAGCGCGGCGCCGACGCGACGCCCGACGATCTCCAGGGCCGCCCACCCGGCCGCGCCGACCAGCAGCGCGCACACGCCCAGGCTGCTCAACGCCTTGCCGCGGCGCCGCGCGGCAAGGAGCGTCAGGGCCGCGCAGACCCCGGCCACCACCACCGCACCCACGCTCAGCCACGGTCCCCAGTCGGCCAGCGGGCTGAGCCGCCCCTGCCGCACCGACGGCGACGAAACCGTCACCGGCACGGTCAATTTCGCCGGCACGGCGACGTTGTGGCGGCGCAGCAGCGGTTGGATCGAGCTGTCGTTGAGCATCGGGGCGACGTCGATCGCCAACTGCTCACCGCCCGACCCGGGCTCGCCGAACAACCAGCCGTGCACCTCGCGATTGGCCTGCGCGAACAGCGGCGGGAAGGCCGGACTCGCCGTGAAGGCGCGGGCGGCGTCGCGGACCTGCGAGGCGTCGACCGGGTACTGCGATCCACCGTGGGCGGGGATGAGACCCATTGCGCGCGTGGTGAGTTCGGCCGCGGTGGCGGACTGCAGCGACGGGTCAGCTGCCGCCCGTCGGGCCAGTGCCGCGTAACCGTCGGTGTCGACAACGTTGAGCTGAAGCCAGGCCGCGGGTATCGCGACCGTCAACGCCAGCGCGGTGGCCAGCCACAACACCGCCCTGGACAACGCGGCCGCGAATCGCACGCTGCGAATCTACTGAATGCCCCGCACGTAGGCGGCCTGTCCGAGGTGCTGCGCGCAGTCGTCGATGATGCTGACCAGCCGGGCGCTGGCCGTCACCGGCGGGTCCCAGTTGGTGTCCACGACGCGCGCGAGCTCCTCGGCAGTCACGCTGGCGATGTATTCCAGCGTCAGCTTGTGCACCGCGTGGTAGTAGCCGCTCAACAACTCCGCCGGCGCCCGCACCTTGCCCACCTCGTCGGGGCCGTGCCCGTACCCGGTGTCGTTGCGTGGCAGGTCCAGGCCGAAGCGGTCCACCCAGCCGTCGCGCAGCCACACCTGTTCCACACCGGCCACGTCGGCCAGCTGCAGGTCCTGCACCCGCGCGCTGTGCCAGAGCAGCCAGGCGATGCTGTTGGCGGTGGGAGCCGGGCGGTAGTACGACACCTCGTCGGTCAGACCGTCGGTTACTTCGTCGACATGCTCGATCAGCCGGGTGAACAAGTCCCGCAATATTTCCTGGGTGGCCGCGTCGGTAGTAGGCATACGTGCGATCCTGGCACGAGCGACCGGCACAGTCGTAGATTGTTCCCATGGCTTACGACCTCGTCATCCGCAATGGCACCATCGTCGACGGGCTGGGCGGTGAGCCGTTCGTCGGCGACGTCGCGGTGCGCGATGGCGTGATCGCCGCCGTCGGCGACGTCAACGGCGAGGCCGCCGAACGCGAGATCGACGCCACGGGGCTGCTCGTCACGCCCGGCTTCGTCGACCTGCACACCCATTACGACGGCCAGTCCATCTGGTCGGAGCGCCTGACGCCGTCGTCGGCCCAGGGCGTGACGACGGTGGTGATGGGCAACTGCGGGGTCGGTTTCGCGCCGTGCCGGCAGGAGGATCACGACGTCCTCGTCGACGTGATGGCCGGCGTGGAGGACATCCCGGGCGTCGTGATGACCGACGGCCTGCCGTGGACCTGGGAGACGTTCCCCGAATACCTGGATGCGCTCGACTCCGGCCGGCGCGACATCGACGTGGCGGCGTACCTGCCCCACTCCCCGCTGCGGGTCTACGTGATGGGTCAGCGCGGCGCGAACCGCGAGCCGGCCACCGCCGAGGACCTGGCCAAGATGCGCGCGCTCGCCAAGGAGGCCGTCGAGGTGGGGGCGCTCGGTTTCGCCTCGTCGCGGCTCACCATCCACAAGACCGAGAGCGGCTCGCCGATTCCCAGCTACGACGCCGCCCGCGAGGAGATCGAGCAGATCGCCCGCGGTGTCGTCGACGGCGGCGGCGGCCTATTGCAGTTCGTGCCCGACATCCCGGCCGGCGGCTACCAGCCGGTGTTACAGACGGTGTTCGACGTCGCCGAGGACGTCGGCCTGCCGCTCACCTTCACCCTGGTGGTCGCCAACTCCGGCGACCCGACCTGGCCGGACGCCGTCACCATGATCGAGAAGGCGAACGCCGCCGGCGGCGACATCACCGCCCAGCTGTTGCCCCGCCCGATCGGGCTGATCATCGGGTTGCAGCTGACCGCGAACCCGTTCGTGCTCTACCCCAGCTACCGCGAGATCGCGCACCTGCCGCTCGCCGAGCGGGTGGCCGAGATGCGCAAGCCCGAGGTGCGCGCCCGGATCCTGGCCGACAAGCCCGGCGAGGGGCACCCGATCCTCTACGTCGCGCAGATGTGGGACTGGATCTACCCGTTGGGGGACAACCCCAATTACGAGCCCAACCCGGCGGACAGCATCGGCGCGCGCGCCCGGGCGCGCGGGGTGAATCCGATGGAGGAGGCCTACGACCGGTTGCTCGACGACGACGGCCGCGCCATGCTGCTGGTCGCGACGAGCAACCTGCAGGGCAACTCGCTGGACACCGTCGGCGAATTGCTGCACCGCGACGACGTGGTGCTGGGCCTGGGCGACGGCGGGGCGCATTACGGAATGATCTGCGACGCCAGCTATTCCACGTTCTTCCTGATCCACTGGGCGCGCGACCGCAGGGCCGGGCGGTTCTCGGTGGCCGAGGCCGTGCGGGAGCTGACCTCCGTGCCGGCACGGGTGGCCGGGCTCGGCGACCGCGGCCGCATCGCCGTCGGCTTCAAGGCCGACCTCAACGTGATCGATCACGCGGGGCTGCGGTTGCACAAGCCGGTGATCGCCTACGACCTTCCGGCGGGCGGGCGCCGCCTGGACCAGACCGCCGACGGGTACGTCGCGACCGTCGTATCGGGGGAAATCATCGCCGAAAACGGGGTGCCCACCGACGCCCGCCCCGGCAAATTGGTGCGCGGCCGCCAACCCATCCCCACACACTCGCGATAACGCCACGAAAAACGCCTGATCCCAGTTAAGTTAAGGTCCGTGACGAACCCGCATTTTGCGTGGTTGCCGCCAGAAGTCAACTCGGCACTAATTTTCTCCGGTCCTGGCCCCGGGCCGCTGCTTGCTGCCGCGGCGGCGTGGGACGGGCTGGCCGGTGAGCTGGCGTCGTCGGCATCGTCATTTTCGTCGGTCACCTCCGACCTCGCCAGCGGTGCATGGCAGGGCGCGTCGTCGTCGGCGATGCTGGCGGTGGCCAGCCGGTACGTCAGCTGGTTGAGCACCGCCGCCGCGCAGGCCGAGCAGGTGTCCACCCAGGCCTCGGCCATCGCGACCGCGTTCGAAAACGCGCTGGCGGCCACGGTGCAGCCGGCGGTGGTGGCCGCCAACCGGGCGTTGGTGTCGGCATTGGCGGCCAACAATCACCTCGGGCAGAACACCCCCGCGATCGCCGACATCGAGGCGGCGTACGAGCAGATGTGGGCCGCCGACGTGGCGGCGATGTTCGGCTACCACGCCGACGCCTCGGCGGCCGTGGCGAAGCTGCCGCCGTGGAAGGAGGTGCTGCAGACGCTGGGCTTCCAGTCGACCAGCACCTCGGCGACCCGGCAGGCCAGTTCGGCCGCCGTCGCCCGCAGCTTCACCTCGCGGATCGCGGGGCTGCTGACGCCCCCGGGCCCGGAGTAGCGCGCCTATCCTGACCACCATGCGCGCGAAGAAGAAGGTCGACCTCAAAGCGCTGGCCGCGGCGCTTCCCGACTACCCGTACGCATACCTGATCACCGTTGACGACGGCGGCCGCGTCCACACCGTGACCGTGCGGCCCGCGCTGCGGGAGGCGACGCTCGACGTGGGGCGCATCGGCGGGCGCACCCGGGCGAACCTGGCGCGTCGCGCCGACGTCACCCTGCTGTGGCCGCCGACCGACCCGGGCGGCTACTCGCTGATCGTGGACGGCCGGGCCGAGACGGCCGAGGCCGACGGCGACACCGTGCGCCTCGAGGTGACGCCGACGCGCGCGCTGCTGCACCGCGACGCTGACTCCCCCGACGCCGCGAAGGGCTGCCTGCACGACTGCGTCGTGTTCGCCGTGCCCGAGTAGGCGACGACGCCCCCGGAGTCGGCTTTACCGGGCCGTACAGTCTGATCCGTGAGTCGCATCGCGCCGCTCGCCCCGCCGTGGAGCGAGGAAGACGCCGCCAGCATCCACAGCTGGGGCCACCCGGACCGCGCCTACGAGCCGCTGCTGCTGGTGCGCTGCCTGCAACGCCATCCGGCGCTGGCGTCCCGGCTGCGCAAGCTCGGCGAATCCCTCTACGTCGCGGCGTTGCTGCCCGCGCGGACCCGGACCATCGCGATCCTGCGCACCTGCGCGCTGGTGGGCTGCGCCTACGAGTGGGGCGGCCAGGCGGCGTTCTGGGGGCCGATCGCCGGCGTCAGCGACGACGAATGCGATGCGCTGGTGACCGGCGGCGCCGACGACCCGCGCTGGAGCCCCGCCGAGCGGACGCTGATCGAGGCGGTCGACGAGCTCGAGCGCACCGGGTCGTGGGCCGAGGCGACGTGGGCGACGCTGGGCCGCGACCTCGACGACGAGCAACGCATCGAGCTGCTCACGGCCGTCGGCTGGTACCGCACGATCTGCACACTGTGCAACGCGTTGGCCCTGCCCGTGGAGGGCTGGATGCGGCCGTGGCCGTCAGCTCGCTGACCGGTCCCTGCGCAACGCCGGATGCTGGTTCTTCAGCAGCGGCAGCAGCACGCGGCGCGGCATGAACTGAAACAGCCGGGTGCTGAGCTGGCTGGGCAGGCCCGCGATCACCGTGCCGCGGTCGCGGTCCAGGGCGTCGACCCCGGCGCGGGCCACCTCCCGCGACGGCTTCCAGAGGATTTTGGGGAACGCGTCGGCGAAGGCCCGCTCGTCCATGCCCGCGCTGGTCAGGAACTCGGTGCGCACCGGCCCCGGGTTGAGCACGGCGACGGTGACGCCGGTGCCGGCGAGCTCGCCGCGCAGGCCTTCGGTGTAGGTCCTCACGAAAGCCTTGGTGGCGGCGTAACAGGCCTGCCCCGGGAAGGGATGGTAGCCCGCCGTGGAGCCGACGTTGAGGATCGCGCCGCGGCCGCGCGGCACCATCTGCTGCACTGCGCGGGTGGTCAGGTCGACGACGGCCTCGACGTTGACCCGCACCTGGGCGACCTCGGCGTCGACGGGCGTCTTAGTGACCGAGCCGATGGTGCCGATGCCGGCGTTGTTGACCAGGATGTCGGCGGTCAGCCCGCGGCGGCCGACCTCGTCGAACAGGCCGGCCCGCGCGCCGGCATCGGCGACGTCGCAGGCGATCACCTCGACGCGGACGCGTGTGCGCAGTTCGTCGGCGAGCTCGCGTAGCCGGTCTTCGCGGCGGGCGACCAGGGTGAGGCCGTGGCCGCGGTCGGCCAGTTCGCGGGCGATGTCGGCGCCGATGCCCGACGAGGCGCCGGTCACGACGGCGGTGCTGGTGGGCGAGGGTTGCGGAAGGGCCACGCGCCTCAGCGTACGGGTGCGTCGGGCGGGGGCCGTTTCAGTGCGCCCGAACGTGCAACTAGCTTCACGCTCGGCGTCGAACGTGCGGCTAGCTTCACGCTCGGCGCTCGAGACACGAAAAAGCCCGGCTTCCTCGCGGGAAGCCGGGCCTTCTCGTGCTGGGGACTTAGAAGTCCATGCCGCCCATGCCACCGGTCGGGTCGCCCGCGGGTGCGGCCGCCTTCTCCGGCTTGTCGGCGACGACGGCCTCGGTCGTCAGGAACAGCGCGGCGATCGACGCGGCGTTCTGCAACGCCGAACGCGTCACCTTGACCGGGTCGGCCACGCCGGCCTTGAGCAGGTCCTCGTACTCACCGGTGGCGGCGTTCAGGCCGGTGCCGGCGGGCGAGTTGCTGACCTTCTCGGCGACCACGCCGGGCTCCAGACCACCGTTGAAGGCGATCTGCTTGAGCGGAGCCGACAGCGCCACGCGGACGATGTTGGCGCCCGTGGCCTCGTCACCGGAGAGCTTCAGCTCGTCCAGTGACGGCGCCGCGTGCAGCAGGGCCACGCCACCACCGGCGACGATGCCCTCCTCGACGGCGGCCTTGGCGTTGCGCACCGCGTCCTCGATGCGGTGCTTGCGCTCCTTGAGCTCCACCTCGGTGGCGGCGCCGGCCTTGATCACCGCAACACCGCCGGCCAGCTTGGCCAGGCGCTCCTGCAGCTTCTCACGGTCGTAGTCGGAGTCGCTGTTCTCGATCTCGCCGCGGATCTGGGCCACGCGCCCGGCGATGGCGTCGGAGTCACCGGCGCCCTCGACGATGGTGGTCTCGTCCTTGGTGACGACGACCTTGCGGGCCTTGCCGAGCAGGGCCACGTCGGCGCTCTCCAGCGACAGGCCGACCTCCTCGCTGATCACCTGACCACCGGTGAGGATCGCCATGTCCTGCAGCATCGCCTTGCGGCGGTCGCCGAAGCCCGGAGCCTTGACGGCGACGGACTTGAAGGTGCCGCGGATCTTGTTCACGACCAGGGTGCTCAGGGCCTCACCCTCGACGTCCTCGGCGATGATCAGCAGCGGCTTGCCGGCCTGGATGACCTTCTCCAGCAGCGGGAGCAGGTCCTTGA
The DNA here is from genome assembly GCF_001672685.1 of Mycobacterium sp. E2462. Classification (NCBI taxonomy): domain Bacteria; kingdom Bacillati; phylum Actinomycetota; class Actinomycetes; order Mycobacteriales; family Mycobacteriaceae; genus Mycobacterium; species Mycobacterium sp. E2462. Next base: position 18,541 of record NZ_LZKC01000446.1, on the reverse strand, counting down.
CCGTCGACACCTTGGAGCTGACCAGCAGAATGAAGGGGTCCTCCAGGACCGCTTCCTGCCGCTCGGCGTCGGTGACGAAGTAGCCCGAGATGTAGCCCTTGTCGAACCGCATGCCCTCGGTGAGCTCGAGCTGCAGGCCGAAGGTGTTGGACTCCTCGACGGTGATGACACCCTCGTTGCCGACCTTGTCCATCGCCTCGGCGATCAGGTCGCCGATCGACTGGTCGCCCGCGGAGATCGCGGCGGTGGCGGCGATCTGGTCCTTGGTCTCGACCTCCTTGGCCGACTTGAGCAGGGTCTCGGTGACCTTCTCGACGGCCTTCTCGATGCCGCGCTTCAGGCCCAGCGGGTTGGCACCGGCGGCGACGTTGCGCAGGCCCTCACGGACCAGCGCCTGCGCCAGCACCGTGGCGGTCGTGGTGCCGTCACCGGCGACGTCGTCGGTCTTCTTGGCGACTTCCTTGACCAGCTCGGCGCCGATCTTCTCGTAGGGGTCCTCCAGCTCGATCTCCTTGGCGATGGACACACCATCGTTGGTGATCGTGGGGGCGCCCCACTTCTTCTCCAGGACGACGTTGCGACCCTTGGGGCCCAACGTCACCTTTACCGCGTCGGCGAGGGCGTTGAGCCCGCGCTCGAGGCCGCGACGGGCCTCTTCGTCGTACGCAATTGTCTTGGCCATTGCGAAGTGATTCCTCCGGATTGGGGATGACACGTTCTGGCCGGGTGCAGTGCCCGCGACGGACGACCGGGCTGTCGTTGGGCCTGGTCTCACCGTCCCGACCTAGCACTCACCAGTCGCGAGTGCCAACGTCATTCTTAGCACTCGCCCATGTCGAGTGCAAGAAGTGGCGGTGGTTATCGCCCAGCGCGCAGACCGTCGATGACGACGTCGGTCACCCGCTCGGCGAGCTCGGAGTTGTAGGCCTCCATCGCCTGGCACCCGACCAGGATGGCCTTCACTTCGCGCACGCCGAGGTCCGGCCGCGCGGTGCCCGACCGCTGCGCCGCCTCGAGCAGGGTGCCGAGCATCTCCAGGAACGCGTCCTCGGCGTCCCGAGCGGCGCTGTCGAGTTCGATGCCCAGCCCGGCCAGCGCGTCCACCAGGCCCCGATCGGCGGCCCCCCACTGCAGCACCAGCGTCCGCAGGTACTCGAACAGGGCCTCGCCGGGCGCACCCGACTCCAGCAACGCGTAGCCGCTGCGGACCAGCTGGCGCAGCCGATCGTCGACGACGGCGGCGAACAACGCCTCCTTGGTCGGGAAGTGCCGGTACACCGTGCCGGCGCCCACCCCGGCGCGCCGAGCGATCTCGTCGATCGGGACCGACAGGCCCTCGGCCGCGAAGGTTTCGTAGGCGACGTCCAGCACGCGCGCCCGATTGCGGGCCGCGTCGGCGCGCAACGGCCTGGGTTGCGCCATCTGTTCATCACCTCGCTGTTGACAAAACGGGGCGTGCGTTCCATATAGTGGGGGCAACCGGAGCGCCCGCCCCGTTTACTCTACTAGTTCAAGGAGGCCGCCATGGCCAAATGGACCACCGCGGACATCCCCGACCAGTCCGGCCGGGTCGCCGTCATCACCGGGGCCAACACGGGCCTCGGCTACGAGACCGCCCTGGCGTTGGCCGCCCGCGGCGCCCACGTGGTGCTCGCGGTGCGCAACCTGGACAAGGGCAAGGACGCCGTCGCGCGCATCACCGCCCAGAGCGCCGACGCCGACGTCGCGCTGCAGGAACTCGACCTGACCTCCCTGGAATCGATCCGGGCCGCCGCCGACCAGCTGCGCTCCGCCCACGACCGCATCGACCTGCTCATCAACAACGCCGGCGTCATGTGGACCCCCAAGGGCACCACCAAGGACGGCTTCGAGCTGCAGTTCGGCACCAACCACCTCGGCCACTTCGCCCTGACCGGCCTGCTGCTGGACCGCTTGCTGCCGGTCGCCGGCTCGCGGGTGGTGACGGTCAGCAGCCTCGGCCACCGCCTGCTGGCCGACATCCACTTCGACGACCTGCAGTGGGAACGCAGCTACAACCGGGTCGCCGCCTACGGGCAGGCCAAGCTCGCCAACCTGCTGTTCACCTACGAGCTGCAGCGCCGGCTGGCCCCGCGCGGGACGACGGTCGCCGTCGCCGCGCACCCCGGCGGGTCGCGCACCGAGCTGACGCGCAACATCCCGGCGCCGGTCGAGCGGGTCGTGACGCCGCTGTTCGGGCTGATTTCGCAGGACGCGGCCACCGGAGCCCTTCCGACGCTGCGCGCCGCCACCGACCCGGGCGTGCTGGGTGGTCAGTACTTCGGGCCGGACGGCTTCGGGGAGATGCAGGGCCACCCGAAGGTGGTGGCGTCGAGCGCCAAGTCGCACGACGCCGAGCGGCAGCGCCGGTTGTGGGCGGTGTCCGAAGAGCTCACCGGCGTCGTCTACCCCGTCGACTAACCCAGGTCGAGCAACTGCTCGTAGAACCCTCCGAAGCCGCGCGGGCGGTCGACCAGGTGGACCTCGAGGATCCAATGGCACGGCCGCCCGTCGCCGCCCGCGCGGCGCATGGGTTTGGTCGAGCCGGGCGTGATGTACCACTGCACGCCGTCGCCGACGATCTTCTTGTGCGGGAACTCACCGACCAGGTGGCCGGCGATCGGGCTGCCCCAGCCGAAGTCCTGCGCTTCGGCCACACCGACGACGTAGTCGTACAACTGCGCGCCCGTGACGTCGGGATGGGCGGCGAAGTAGTCGCGCCCCGCCTGCCACACCCGCGGAAGCGCTTCGCGCACCGCGACTTTCGCGGGGTCGTCGCCCAGCACGAAGGTGCGCCCGAAATCCGCCTCCCAGTCTTCGAAGATGGGGCCCAGATCGACGAAGGCGATGTCGTCGTCGGCGAGCACCCGGTCCGGCGGATGCTCCTTGAACGGCAGCAGGGTGTTCGCGCCCGCGCGCACGATGCGCCGGTGCCAGTGCCGCGTCACCCCGAACAGCTCGGCGGCGAGGTCGCGGATCTCGTCGGATAGCGCCTTCTCGCCCACCCCGGGCCGGATCATGCCGCGCCGCTCGATCTCGTCGAACAGCCGCGCGGCCTTGTCCTGGGCGTCGAGCAGCCGCCGCACGCGAACGTCTTCGCCGGACTCCACTTACGCGATGCTAACTGGCACGCTGGACGGGTGTCCCTGGTCGTGCCGCCGTATCCGCCGCCCCGCTACACCCGTGACGAGCCGGAGGTGAGCGCCTGGCTCAAGCGGGCCTCTGAAAATGGCGGGGAGCCGCCCGACTACCAGACGCCCGGGGTCGCCTACCACTATTTGGCGAGCCAGCGCGACACCGCCGGTGACTACGGTCTCTACCGGGTCGACATCGGCCCGCAGGGCGGTGGTCCCGGCCCGCACTTTCACCGCGCCATGTCGGAGGCCTTCTTCGTGCTGTCCGGGGCCATGCGGCTCTACGACGGCACCGACTGGGTCGACGGCCACCAGGGCGACTTCCTCTACGTCCCGCCGGGCGGAATCCACGGCTTCCGCAACGAGGCCGACGAACCCGCGTCGATCCTGATGCTGTTCGCGCCCGGCGCGCCGCGAGAGGCCTACTTCGAGAACTTCGGCGCGCTGGCCGACATGACCGACGACGAGCGCCGCGAATGGTTCGCCCGGCACGACAACCATTGGGTCTGAGCCGCCGCGGCGGCCCGCGCCGACCGGCGGAATCCCGTCGCGGTGAGTAAGTTCTGGGCCATGCCTGCAAACGACCCCGGACGGAATTGGTCGGAGAGCGACATCCCGGACCAGAGCGGCCGCGTCGCCGTCGTCACCGGCGCCAACACCGGCATCGGTTATCACACGGCCGCCGCGCTGGCCTACCGCGGCGCCCACGTGGTGCTCGCCGTCCGCGATCTGGAGAAGGGCAATACCGCCCTGTCCCGCATCCACGCCGCCAGCCCCCGCGCCGACGTGACCCTGCAGGCGCTCGACCTGACCTCGCTGGATTCGGTGCGCGCGGCCGCCGACGCGTTGCGCGCCGCCTACCCCCGCATCGACCTGCTGATCAACAACGCCGGCGTCATGTGGACCCCCAAGGCCACCACCAAGGACGGTTTCGAGCTGCAGTTCGGCACCAATCACCTGGGGCACTTCGCGCTGACCGGGCTGCTGCTCGACCACCTGCGCAAGGTCCGCGAGTCCCGGGTGGTGACGGTGAGCAGCCTCGGGCACCGGCTGCGGGCCGCGATCCACTTCGACGACCTGCAGTGGGAACGCGGCTACGACCGGGTCGCCGCCTACGGGCAGTCGAAACTGGCCAACCTGCTGTTCACCTACGAGCTGCAGCGCCGCCTGGCGGCTCACCCGGAGGCCAAGACCATCGCCGTCGCGGCCCACCCGGGCGGGTCCAACACCGAGCTGGCCCGCAACCTGCCGGGCATCTTCCAGCCGCTCAAGGCGGTGCTGGGGCCGGTGCTCTTCCAGAGCCCGGCCCAGGGCGCGCTGCCGACGCTGCGGGCCGCCACCGACCCCGACGTCCAAGGTGGGCAGTACTTCGGGCCCGACGGCTTCCTGGAGCAGCGCGGCCACCCGAAGCTGGTCTCCTCCAGCGCGCAATCCCACGACGAACAGCTGCAGCGCCGGCTGTGGTCGGTCTCCGAAGAGCTCACCGGCGTCAGCTTCGGAATCTGACGGGCCGATAATGGCCGGGTGCGGTCCGTAGCAGAGCACCAGCGCGTCGTCGCCGACCTCGTCCGCGCCCGGCCCGCCCGGCCCCTGCCGCTGGCCGAGGCGCAGGGCCTGGCCCTGGCCGACGACGTCGTCGCGCCGCTGGCGCTGCCCCTCTTCGACAACTCCGCGATGGACGGCTACGCGGTGCGGGCCGAGGACGTCGCGGCCGCCACGGCCGACCGGCCGGTGCTGTTGCCCGTCGCGGAGGACATCCCGGCCGGGCGCACCGACGCCCTGTCCCTGCGGCCAGGGACCGCCCACCGCATCATGACCGGCGCGCCCGTCCCGGCGGGCGCGACCACCATCGTGCCGGTCGAGGACACCGACGCCGGCGCGGACGTGGTGGCGATCCGGGCGGCCCGCGAACCGGGCAAGCACATCCGGCGGGCCGGCGAGGACGTCGAGCCCGGCACCGTCGTGTTGCGCAAGGGGCAGCTGGTCTCCGCCGCCGTCCTCGGGCTCGCCGCCGCGCTGGGGATCGCCGAGCTGGCGGTGATCCCGCGGCAGCGGGTACTGGTGGTGTCCACCGGCTCCGAGCTGGTGGCCCCGGGCGTCCCGCTGCGGCCGGGCCAGATCTACGAGTCGAACTCGATCATGCTGGCCGGAGCGGTGCGCGACGCGGGCGCCGACGTGGTCGCGATCGCGACCGCCGAGGACGACGTCGCGCAGTTCAGCGAGATCCTCGACCGCCACGCCGCCGCGGCCGACCTGATCATCACCAGCGGCGGCGTCAGCGCCGGGGCCTACGAGGTGGTCAAGGACGCGTTCGGCCGCGACGGCGACCAGGGCGTCGACTTCGTCAAGGTGGCCATGCAGCCCGGGATGCCGCAGGGCGTGGGGCGCGTCGCCGGCACGCCCATCGTGACGCTGCCCGGCAACCCGGTGAGCTCGCTGGTGTCCTTCGAGGTGTTCCTCCGGCCCGCGCTGCGCCGGGCCATGGGCCTGCCGGATCCCGAGCGGCCGCAGCGGCCCGCCGTCCTCACCGAGTCGTTGACCTCGCCGCGCGGCAAGCGCCAGTTCCGGCGGGCGATCTTCGACGCCGAGGCGGGCCGGGTGCTCAGCTACGGGCCGCCCGCCTCGCACCACTTGCGGTGGCTGGCCACGGCCAACGCGCTGCTGGACATCCCCGAGGACGTCGTGGAGGTGCCGGCGGGGGCGCAGGTGCAGGTCTGGGACCTGGGCTGAGCCGCCTCAGCCGACCGTCGAGGCCGCGGCCTCGCGGTGAAACTCGTCGGCCGCGTCGAAGGCCCTGCTGCCGCGGATCGCGATGCCCGCGACGCACAGCATCACCGGGATCACCAGCAGCGCCGCCGACAGGCCGAACAGGCCCGAGAGCTGGCCGATCAACGGCGGCCCGAGCAGATAGCCGACCCAGCCGGTCGTGGCGACGATCGCGATGGCCGAACCGCCGCGGCCGGCGGGGTAGGCGGCGCTGAACGCGGTCGGCACCAGCAGCGCCACCCCGGCGCCCAGCAGCGCGAACCCCGCGACGCTGACGACCGGGTCGGCCACCGCCAGCGTCACGCCCATGCCCAGCGCGGCGAGCAGGGCCAGCGCCGGCAGCAGCCGCCGGCTGGGGATGCGGGAGTGCAGCCGTAGCGCGGCGAACCGGGTGATCACCATCGTCAGGGTGTAGGCCGCGTAGCTCAGCGCGGACAGTCCCGGCCCGGCGCCCACCACGTTGCGCAGGTAGTCCCCCGACCAGTCCCCGGCCGCGCCCTCGCAGATGAACGACGCGAACGACACGCCCGCCAGGATCGCGACCGTGGGGCTCAACCAGCCGCGCTTCGGGCGGTCCCGGGCCCGCTCGGGCTCGCGGTCGGGTAGCAGGGCGCCGGTGCACCCCTCCACCCCGCCCACGACGACGACGGCGAGCACCAGCAGTTGCGCCGCGCGAAGATCGGCGTCACCGTCACTTTCCTCGCTCACGCCATGGTGGCCTCGTCGTGGGTCGCCCACATTCCGCAGATCAAGGGCCACCTGGGCCTCTCCGACGCCGCGCTGGGGACGGCGTTGTTCGGCGCGCCGCTGGGCGCCGTCGCGGCCACCGTGGCGAGCCACTGGGCGCTGCCGCGATGGGGCAGCCGCCGTCTGGTCCGGCTCACGGTGATCGCTTACGCCGCGGCGTCGGTCACCATCGGGCTGGCCGGGTCCTGGGCGTCGCTGTTCGCTGCGCTGGTCGGGTGGGGCCTGTTTCAGGGTGGACTAGACGTGGCGATGAACACCCAGGCCGCGACGGTCGAGCGGCGCGCCGAACAACGCCGTCCCCAGCGCGGCGTCGGAGAGGCCCAGGTGGCCCTTGATCTGCGGAATGTGGGCGACCCACGACGAGGCCACCATGGCGTGAGCGAGGAAAGTGACGGTGACGCCGATCTTCGCGCGGCGCAGGCTCGCGGCTTCGGTCGGATGCATGGTGCTGGGCAGCGTTCCCGTTGCGGGCGCACACCAACCGGGTTCCGGTCTCCGTAAGATGGCCGCGTGGCAAAACGCCCCCGCACGGTCGGCCCCACCGCCGAGGAACCGACCTTCAGCCCCGCGCACGCGCTGGAACTGGTGCGATCGGCGATCCCACCCCTGCACCCGGCCGGGCGACCGTTCGTCGCGGCGGGCCTCGCCCTGGCCGTCACCGGCCGCAACCACCGGTGGGTGCGGCGGGCCGGCCTGCTCGCGGCGGGCGCGTGCGCGGGCTTCTTCCGCCACCCCCCGCGGGTGCCGCCGACCCGGCCCGGCGCGATCGTCGCCCCCGCCGACGGCGAGGTCTGCGTCATCGACTCGGCCGCCCCGCCCGCCGAGCTCGGCATGGGCGACGCGCCGCTGCCGCGGGTCAGCATCTTCCTGTCGCTGCTCGACGCCCACGTCCAGCGGGCGCCGGTCGGTGGCCAGGTCGTCGCGGTGCACCACCGGCCGGGCCGCTTCGGGTCCGCGGACCTGGCCGCCGCCAGCACCGAAAACGAGCGCACCAGCCTGCGGATCCGCACCGACGGCGGCGCCGACGTCGTCGCGGTGCAGGTCGCCGGCCTGCTGGCGCGGCGCATCATCTGCGACGCCCGCGTCGGCGAACGGCTGTCGATCGGTGACACCTACGGCCTCATCCGGTTCGGTTCCCGGCTGGACACCTACCTGCCGGCGGGCACGCAGCCGCGGGTGCGGGTGGGCCAGCGCGCCATCGCCGGCGAGACCTTGCTGGCCGAGCTGCCGTGATCAGCAAGCCGCGCGCCCGGCGCCCCCCGGTGAACCTGCAGATCCTGCCCAGCGCCATGACGGTGCTGTCCATCTGCGCCGGCCTGACCGCCATCAAGTTCGCGCTCGAGCACCAGCCGAAGGCCGCGATGGCGCTGATCGCCGCCGCCGCCATCCTCGACGGGCTCGACGGCCGGGTCGCCCGCATCCTGGACGCGCAGTCGCGGATGGGCGAGGAGATCGACTCGCTGGCCGACGCCGTGAACTTCGGGGTGACGCCGGCCATCGTCGTGTACCTGACGCTGTTCGCGCAGTCCCCGTCCGGGTGGATCGTGGTGCTGCTCTACGCGGTGTGCGTGGTGCTGCGGCTGGCCCGGTACAACGCGCTGCTCGACGACGGCACCCAGCCCGCCTACACGCACGAATTCTTCGTCGGCATGCCGGCGCCGGCGGGCGCGGTGTCGCTGATCGGGCTGATCGGGCTGAAGCTGCAGTTCGGCGACGGATGGTGGACGTCGCCGGTGTTCCTGTGCGTGTGGATCGCCGGCACGTCGGTGCTGCTGGTCAGCAAGATCCCGATGCGCAAGATGCACGCGGTCGCGGTGCCGCCGAGCTGGGCCGCCCCGCTGCTGGCGGCGTTGGCGATCTGCGCGGCCGCCGCCGTGCTGGCCCCCTACGTGTTGATCTGGGTGATCATCGTCGCCTACCTGTGCCACGTGCCGTTCGCGATCCGCAACCAGCGCTGGCTCGCCGCGCACCCCGAAGCGCTCGCCGACAAGCCCAAGCAGCGCCGCGCCGCCCGGCGCGCGACCCGGCGGGCCCAGCCGCACCGCCGGTCGGTCGCCCGCCTGGGGCTGCGCAAGCCGGGCGGCCGCCTGCCATGACCCGCCCGGGCGAGGACGCGGCCCGTCAGCTCACGCTCACCGCTCGGCTGAACACCTCGGCCGTCGACTCGCGCCGCGGCGTCGTCCGGTTGCACCCGAGCGCCGTCGCCGCGCTCGGCATCCGCGAATGGGACGCGGTAGCGCTGATCGGGTCGCGCACCACGGCGGCGGTGGTGGGGTTGGCCGGGCCGGACACCCCGGTCGGCACGGCGCTGCTCGACGACGTGACGCTGTCCAACGCCGGCCTGCGCGAGGGCACCGCGGTGATCGTCGGCGCGGTCACCGTCTACGGCGCCCGGTCGGTGACCCTGTCCGGCTCGGGGCTGGCGACGCAGTCGATCTCGCCGGTCACGCTGCGCCAGGCCCTGCTGGGCAAGGTCCTCACGGTCGGCGACGCGGTGTCCCTGCTGCCCCGCGATCTGGGGCCGGGCACGTCGACGTCCGCCGCCACCCGCGCGTTGGCCGCCGCGGTCGGCATCAGCTGGACCTCGGAGCTGCTGACGGTCACCGGGGTCGACCCGAGCGGGCCGGTCAGCGTGCAACCGAACTCGCTGGTGTCCTGGGGCGCGGGCGTGCCGGCCGGCGGTCAGGCGGCGCCCCGGGCGGCGGTGGAGGTGTCGAGTCCCGACACGGTCGTGGAGGAACTCAAGGGCTCGCAGCCGCAGGCCGCCAAGCTCACCGAATGGCTCAAGCTGGCCCTCGACGAGCCGCACCTGCTCAGGGCGTTGGGTGCGGGCGCGAACCTCGGCGTGCTGGTGTCCGGCCCGGCCGGCGTCGGGAAGGTGACGCTGGTGCGGGCGGTGTGCGCCGGCCGCCGGATGGTGACTCTGGACGGCCCGGAGATCGGCGCGCTGACCGCCGAGGACCGGCTCAAGGCCGTGGCCGGCGCGTCACGCGCGGTGCGCGACGGCGGCGGCGTCCTGCTGATCTCCGATGTGGACGCCCTGCTGCCGGCGACTGCGGAGCCGGTCGCCGCGCTGATCCTCGGCGAGCTGCGCACCGCCGTCGCCACCGAGGGTGTCGCGCTCGTCGCCACGTCGGCCCGCCCCGACCAGCTCGACGCCCGGCTGCGGGCGCCCGACCTGTGCGACCGGGAGCTCAGCCTGCCCCTGCCCGACGCCGGGACCCGCCGATCGCTGCTGGAAGCGCTGCTGAAATCGGTGCCGACCGGCGACCTCGACTTCGACGAAATCGCCAGCCGCACCCCCGCGTTCGTCGTCGCTGACCTGGCCGCGCTGGTGCGCGAGGCGGCGTTGCGCGCGGCGTCGCGGGCCAGCGCCGACGGCGAGCCGCCCCGACTCGACCAGGACGACCTGCTCGGCGCGTTAACCGTCATCCGGCCGCTGTCCCGCTCGGCAAGCGAGGAGGTGACCGTCGGCAACGTCACCCTCGACGACGTCGGCGACATGGCCGAGGCCCGGCAGGCGCTCACCGAGGCGGTGTTGTGGCCGCTGCAACATCCCGACACCTTCGCCCGGTTGGGCGTCGACCCGCCGCGCGGGGTGCTCCTGTACGGCCCGCCCGGGTGCGGCAAGACCTTCGTTGTGCGCGCCCTGGCCAGCACCGGGCAGCTGTCGGTGCACGCCGTCAAGGGCTCCGAGCTGATGGACAAGTGGGTCGGCAGCTCGGAACGGGCGGTGCGGGAACTGTTTCGGCGCGCGCGCGATTCCGCGCCGTCGTTGGTCTTCCTCGACGAGATCGACGCGCTGGCGCCGCGGCGCGGACAGAGCTTCGACTCGGGGGTGACCGACCGGGTGGTGGCCGCGCTGCTGACCGAGCTCGACGGCGTCAATCCGCTGCGCGACGTCGTCGTGCTGGGCGCCACCAACCGGCCCGAATTGATCGACCCCGCGCTGCTGCGCCCGGGACGCCTGGAACGGCTGGTGTTCGTCGAGCCGCCGGACGCCGCGGCGCGCCGCGACATCTTGCGCACCGCGGGCAAATCCGTTCCATTGAGCGACGACGTCGACCTCGACGAGGTGGCCGCCGGGCTCGACGGCTACAGCGCCGCGGACTGCGTCGCCTTGCTGCGCGAGGCCGCCCTGACCGCGATGCGCCGCTCCATCGACGCCACCGACGTGACGGCCGCCGATATCGCGGCGGCGCGCCAGGCCGTGCGTCCCTCGCTGGAGGCCGCGCAGGTGCAGTCGCTGCGGGCCTTCGCCCAAGCCCCGTAACGCGGCGGATCGCGACTGAACCGGCCGCCGCCCTCGCCTCGTAACCAGTGCGCATACCTCATGTCGAACGGTGTTGCCGACGCGCGCAAAGGAGTGAACGCATGGACGAACAGCGGCCCGCGGCGGCGCGGCCATGACCGCGACCCGACCCCTTCCCGGCGCCCCGGTCGCGCCTCCGCGAATCACACTGCCGCGCAATCGATTTCGCGATACCGCGCCGACGAGCCGGGTCATGCTGGTGGCGATCCTGGTGTCGATGGTCGCGTTCCTCGACAGCTCGGTGGTGAACCTGGCGCTGCCGGCGACGGAGCGCGACCTCGGCGGCGGCATGTGCCTGCAGCAGTGGGTGGTCGACGGCTACCTTCTGGCGCTCGCGGCGACGATCCTGCCGGGGGGCGCGATCTCCGACCGGTTCGGGCGGGTGCAGGTGATGCGGTTCGGACTGGTGGCGTTCGGGATCGGCTCGGCGTTGGCGGCGGCCGCGCTGTCACCGACCATGCTGATCGCCGCGCGGATGACCCAGGGCCTGGGCGCGGCCTTCCTGGTGCCCGGATCGCTGGCGCTGATCAACTCCACCTTCGACGCCTCCCGACGCTCCGCCGCCGTGGGGTGTTGGACCGCGTGGACCGGAACCGCTTTCGCGTTGGGTCCGTTGCTGGGCGGCGTGGCGGTCGACCTGCTGGGTTGGCGGTGGATCTACGTGTTGTCCGCGGTCCCGATGGTCGTCGGTTTCACGCTGACGTATTGGCTGCCGTCGCTGCCCCGCATCGCGCGGCCGGGCCACCTCGACGTCGCGGGGGCCGCGCTGTCGGCGTCGGGATTGGCCGCCACCGTGTATGCCCTCATCGAAGCGGGCCGGCACGGCTGGCATCCCCCGCTGGTCGCGTCGCTGCTGGGCGGCGTCGCCGCCTTGACGGCGTTCGCGGCCTGGCAGCGCCGGGCCGCCCATCCGTTGCTGCCGCTCGCGCTTTTCGCCAACCGCGACTTCCTTGCCGCGAACCTCACGACCGCGTTCGTCTACGCCGCGCTCACCATGGGGTCCCTCGCCATCTCGCTGTACACCCAGGAGGTGGCCCACTATTGCGCGACGGTCGCGGGCCTGGCGACATTGCCCACTCCCCTGATGTCGTTTCTGTTCGCCAGGCGGGTCGGAAACCTGGCCGCGCGAATCGGTGCCCGGCGCTTTCTGATCGCCGGTCCGCTGCTGGCCGGGCTCGGGCTGCTACTGATCCGACCGGCCGCGCACGGGTTCCACATCGTGACCCATCTGCTGCCCGGAACGCTGGTCGTGGCAATCGGTTTGGTGCTCACCAGCACACCGTTGGCCACCCTGAACCTGTCGTCCGTCGACCCGGCGAGCAGCGGCATCGCGGCGGCCGTCCAGAACGCGGTGGGCCGGACGTCGGCGCTGACGTCCGTCGCCTGCGTGGGGTTGATCGCGGCGGGCGCGCTCACCGAGGCCAGCTTCACCCGGCTGCTGCGCGACGCGGCGGCGCTGTTCTTCGTCGCCGCAACCCTCGCGGCGGTGCTCACGGCTCGGGCAGCGGCGCCCAGTCGCGCGACACCCGCGCGGTGAAGGACGGCGGCCGCCGCTCGAGGAACGCGGCCACCCCCTCGGCCGCGTCGGGGGTTCCCAGCACCCGGTGATGCAGCTGCGTTTCCAGCGCCGCAACGTCGCGCGGCGTGTAGGCGTTGATCGCGGTGTCCCACAGCAGCCGCTTGGTCAGCGCCGCCGACATCGGGGCCACGTTGACGGCGATGTCGCGGGCCATCCCCACCGCGTCGGCGAGCACCCGGGCCGCGGGCAGGGCCCGGTTGGCGATGCCGAGCCGCACGGCCTCCGCCCCGCCGAAAGTCCGGCCGGTCAGCAGGATGTCGGCGGCCACGCCGAGGTTGGTCAGCCGCGCCAGCGTCCAGTGCGCCATGCAGTCGGGCAGCACCCCGCGGCGGACCTGCACCACACCGTATTGGGCGTCCTCGGCGACGAGGCGCAGATCGGCCTGCAGGGCGATGGTGAGCCCGATGCCGATCGCGTGGCCGTTGACCGCGGCGATCACCGGCTTGCGCAGCTCGAAGGCGGCCGGGGCGATCGGCGACGCGGAGAAGCCCTCGGCCGCGGCGCCGAATGGGCTTGCGCCGCCGGAGAAGTCGGCACCGGCGCAGAACGCCGCGCCGGCACCGGTCAGGACGATGGCCCGCACGTCGTCGTCCTCGTCACAGTCACGGTAGGCCCGGCCCAGCGCCGCCCCCATGTCGGCGGTGTAGGCGTTGAGACGGTCGGGCCGGTTGAGGGTGAGCACCGCGACCCCGGCGTCGACCTCGACCGTCACCGCGCTCATCGTAGGGCCGGGGTGCGGTGCAAGGCACCGATCAGGTCCGCGACGTCCGCGGGCCGCGGGGTGTAACCCGGGAAGTAGCAACACACCTCGGCGGCATGGTCACCGAACCGCGCGGCGATCTGCCGCGCGCAATCCTCCGGGGTGCCGACGACTCCGATCCGCGACACCACCTCGTCGCCGACGAGCCGACGCATGTCGGCGAACCGGCCCTGCTTGGACAGCGCGTTGAGCTCGGGCTGGACGTCGGCCCAGCCCTCGACCTCGAGGACGGGCAGGTAGGCGGGCGTGGACCCGTAGAACGAAATCAGCGACGCCACACCGTCGATCGCGGCGGCCAGGTCGGCCTCGTCGCGGCCGACCGCGACCATGGCCGCGACGATGATCTGCAGGTCCTCTCGCGCGCGGCCCGCCCGCCGCAGGCCCTCGGCGACGGCCGGCAGCGTGCGTTCCTCGAAGTGGCGCGCGCTGTTGAACGGCATCACGAGCAGGCCGTCGGCCACTTCCGCGGCGGTGCGCGTCATCACCGGGCCCAGCGCACCCAGCAGCACCGGCGGCGGGCCGAACGGATTCGGCCCCGGGCTGAAGTTCGGCGCCATGATGGTGTGCGTGAAGAACTCGCCGCGAAAGTCCAAGCGGGACTGACCCTCCCACGCCGCGAAGATCGCCTTGATCGCCGCGACGGTCTCGGCCATCCGCGCCGCGGGCCGCTCCCACTTACTGCCGTAACGCTTTTCGATGTGGGCCCGCACCTGGGAGCCCAGGCCCAGCCGGAACCGGCCCTCGCTGACCAGTTGCAGGTCGTAGGCGGCGTGCGCCAGGTGCAACGGGCTGCGCGGCGGGGCGATGGCCACGTTGGTCATCAAGTCCAGACCGGTGGCGCCCGCCGCAACCAGCAGCGGGAAGAACACGTCGTGCTGGCCCTCGAAGGTGAACAGGCCGTCGGCGCCCGTCGCGGCGATGTCGGCGGCGCTGGCGGCCGCCCGCACCGGGGAACCGTTGACCTGCAAATGCACCTTCATGGGCTCACCCTAGCCGTCACCGGTCGGCTATTCGGAGAGCTGGAACTCCACCACCTCGGCGACGGCGTCCACGGCCTCGCTCAGCGCGGCCAGGCGCTCGGCGGCCGACGGCGCCGCCAGCACCGAGTAGCGATCCGCGGTGCCGATCGGAATGCGGGCGGCCAGGGTGAGCAGGCGGTCCCCGGCGTCACCGGACGTGTCGCCTCCCAACAGCACCTCACGGCTGGGCAGCGTCACCCCCCGCGCGTCCGCGATCCGCTCGAACAGCGCCATCGCCTTGTCTTCCACCTCGAGCACCTGGGCGCGGGACACCGGTTCGCCGGGCTGGTCGGGCCACACCGTCGCGTGCGCCCGCGGGTAGGGATCATCGGGTAGCCACTGCGACAACAGGATTCGCGCTCCCGTGCGGCAGCTGAGCGTATAGCGCCCGGCGCCCTCGTCGACGCACTCGACGATGCTGGCCAGCACCCCGACGTCGCAGCGGGCGTCACCGCCGCCGACCTCGCGGCCGCGCGAGATGAGCACCACACCGAAGGGCTCACCCGCCTCCAGGCAGTGCCGCACCAGGGCGCCGTAGCGCGGCTCGAAGATTCGCAGCGGGAGGTGCTGGCCCGGCAGGAACACCGACTCCAGCGGAAACATGGCCAGCGCAACGAATTCCGGGGCGGTCATCAGACGTCCAGCTCACCGACCAGGACGTCGACCACCGCGCGCAGGTCACCGTCGTGCTCCTCGGCGACGCGGCGCTGCCGCTGATACGACGCGCCGCGCCGGGGGATGTCGGCGACGGCGGCCAGCTCGTCGACGCAGTGCAGGCTCTTGGCCACCGGCTCGAGCCGGGTCAGCACGTCGTCGAGGTCCTCGGTCACCAACCGCTCGTTGCTCTCCGCGTCCAGGATGATGATGGCGTCCAGGCCGTAGCGGGCGGCGCGCCATTTGTTCTCCTGGGCGTGCCAGGGCGGCATGGTCGGCAGCGACTCGTCGGCCTCCAGCCTGCGGTCCAGATCGACGATGAGGCAATGGGTTAACGCGACCAGGGCGCCCAGCTCGCGCAGGTTGGACACCCCGTCGAAGATTCGCACCTCGAGCGTCCCCAGGTGCGGCGACGGTCGGATGTCCCAGCGCACCTCGTCGACGTGGTCGATGATGCCGGTCTTCTTCTGGTCGTAGACGAAGCCTTCGAATTCTTTCCAGGTCTGGAAGTGGAACGGCAGCCCGGCGGTGGGCAGCTGCTGGAACATCATGGCCCGGTTGCTGGCGTACCCGGTGTCCTCGCCGCCCCACCACGGCGACGAGGCGGACAGCGCCAGCAGGTGCGGATAGTAGTTGAGCAGCGACGTCATGATCGGCATCACCTTGTGCGGCGAGGAGATTCCCACGTGCACGTGCACGCCCCAGATCAGCATCTGCCGGCCCCACCACTGGGTGCGTTTGATGAGTTCGGCGTAGCGGGCGCCGTCGGTGAGTTCCTGGGCCGACCAGCGGGCGAACGGGTGGGTGCCGGCGCAGAACAGCTCCATGCCGCGGTCGCGGACGATCCGGCGGGCCGGCCCGAGCGTGCCGCGCAGGTCCTCGATCGCTTGCGGCGCGCTGTCACAGATGCCGGTGACCACCTCGACGGTGTTGCGTAGCAATTCCTTGTGTACGCGCGGGTTTTCACCGATCTCGTCGATCACCGCCGTGGCTTCGTTGCTCAGGTCGCGGGTCTGCGCGTCCACGAGTGCGAACTCCCACTCGACGCCGATGGTCGGCCGCGGCGAGCGGGCGAAGTCGATGCGCGCCTCGCCGCGGGTGGCGGCACTGGTCGGGGCTTGGCTAGCCGGCACCGATGACACCGCACGCCACCCGCTTGCCGGCGTCACCGGCGCTCATCGCCATCTGGTCCGACGTCGGCGTCCCGCTGCTGGGCGGCATGCTGGGCTGGTCTTTCGCTCCGGCGTGGATCACGATCGCCGTCTTCTCGCCGCTGAGCAGGTCCTGCTCGGTGAAGGCGTCGGTGGTGGTGACCAGCGTCCCCGACCCGTCTTTGCGCACCTGCAGCACCGACAGGTCCCCGCTGGCCGGCTCGCCGGTGCGCCCGCCGACCTGCAGGTGGTCACCGGCCGAGAGGAAGTCGCCCGGGGCGCCGCCCGTCGGCGCCACCGAGTTGGGTTCGCACTTGCCCACCCGGTGGATGTGCACGTCGTGGAAGCCGGGGGCCAGCACGCCGTTGGCCGTCGTCTCGATGGTGACGGTGGCGTAGCCGTTGTTGAACACGAACGTCGCGGTCGCGATCTCGGTGCCGTCGGGACCCTTGAGGTGAGTGGTGATGTTGGGCGCCGACGATGGGGCGGCGGCCGCCGGGTTCTCGGCGGACTTTGCCGACGACGGCTCGGGCGACCCCGTCCACACCGCGGGCGTGGTGCCCGGCACGGACGACGCGTGCTGGGGAGACGAGCACGCGCCGAGCAGGGCGGCGCCGGCCAGGATCAGCGGGGGCAGCGCGGACGGGCGGGCGACGGCGTGGCGGAGACCGGCGAGCTGAGGCATGCCCAAAAGCCTAGCGTGGCGACGATGCGCGCCGGCATGGCGCGCGGAGGAGCCGCGCCATCGGACCTAGCGTGGCGACGATGCGCGCCGGCATGGCGCGCGCAGGAGCCGCGCCATCGGACCTAGCGTGGCGACGATGCGCGCCGGCATGGCGCGCGCAGGAGCCGCGCCGCACGCCCTGCGGCTAGCCCGCGACGAGGACGATGACGCCCGGCGGTTCGCTGTTGAGCGCGGGAATCCGCGGCTCGACGGGGGCGCCGAGGTTCTTGCCGACGGCGTCCGCGGTGGCGTGCTCGTCGCCGGTGTCGGTGTAGTACACCGTCGTCGCCGACACGTCGGGCACGGTCAGGTTGTCCACCTTGGTCACCTTGAACCCGGCCGACGTCAGCTGGTCCTTCGTCTTGGCGGCAACGCCCTCTTTCGAGGAGATGTTGTAAACCTGCACGTCGGCCTGGTTGCCCGCCGGCTTGTTGCTCGGCGAGGTGGGCGACGCGCTCACACTGCTCGTGGCGCTGGACGCGGGCGACGCCGTGTCGTCGTCGGCGTTCCCGGAGGAGCCCACGGCCTGCCAGCCGAGAAGCAGGAAGATGACGCCCAGGAACAACAGCACCATCACCATGGCCCGCAGGGGCAATCCCGTGGAGTCGGGTACGCGCTCTTTCATCGAGCCCTACTGTAACGAGTCAGGTCACCTCGAAGCCGAGGCGCCGCGCCGCCCGCGCCTTCTGACGGCTGGCGCGCAGCCGGCGCAGCCGTTTCACCAGCATCGGGTCGGCGGCCAGCGCCTCGGGCCGATCGACGAGCGCGTTGAGCACTTGGTAGTACCGCGTCGCCGACATCGAGAACAGTTCCTTGATGGCGTCTTCCTTCACGCCCGCGAATTTCCACCACTGTCGTTCGAAGGCGAGGATGTCGTGTTCGCGGCGTGTGAGGCCATCTGCGATCTCGGCATCGTCCCCCGATCGATTTGCCCGCGCCATGGCGCTGTCCATATCGCTACCCCTGGACCCTTTCGGCGAATTGCGAACTGCTCGAATGACTTGACTTAGCTAAGCGCGTGTTTCGGCGATCATTGAAACACGGCCCAAACCCTCAAGCCGTCATCCAGACCCGCGAGTCGGCCGATTGGCGAGAGATTGCCCGCGCCGGATCGCCCGGCCTCCGGGCGCAGGGCGTGCGGTACTTTAGCCGACCATGGCAGTGGTACCGATCCGCATCGTGGGAGACCCCGTGTTGCACACCCCGACGACGCCGGTAGCCGTCGGCGCCGACGGTGCGTTGCCGCCCGAGCTGCCCGGTCTGATCACCGACCTGTACGACACCATGGACGCCGCGCACGGCGTCGGCCTGGCGGCCAACCAAATCGGGGTTGCGTTGCGGGTGTTCGTCTACGACTGCGCCGACGACCGCGGCCAGACCCAGCGGCGCCGGGGCGTGGTGATCAACCCGGTGCTGGAGACCTCCGAAATCCCGGAAACCATGCCGGATCCGGACAATGACGACGAGGGTTGCCTATCGGTCCCCGGCGAATCCTTCCCCACCGGTCGCGCGCAGTGGGCCCGGGTGACCGGGCTCGACGCCGACGGCAGCGCGATCACGCTGGAGGGCACCGGGCTGTTCGCGCGGATGCTGCAGCACGAGACCGGGCACCTCGACGGCTTTCTCTACCTGGACCGCCTGATCGGGCGGCACGCCCGCGGCGCGAAGCGGGCCGTG
>NZ_LZKC01000445.1:0-13907 GCF_001672685.1 Mycobacterium sp. E2462 | reverse complement strand
CCGTGGCGCTGACCGCGCTGTGGTGGCTCTGCGTCCAGCGCGACCGCTATCGCGTCGACGCCGCGCGGCGCCGCGACCTCAAGTGCGCGAACTCGAGCATCCGGGCGATCGATCGGATGTCCGGTACCGAATTCGAGGAGTACGTCGCGGCGCAGTTGCGCGTCGCGGGATGGAGCGTGACCCCGACCGGCGGCACCGGAGACTACGGCGTGGACCTCGTCGCCAAACGCGATGGCGCCCGCCTCGCGGTGCAGTGCAAACGGCTCGCCAAGGCCGTCGGCGTGGCGGCGGTGCAGCAGGTGGTCTCCGGCGCCCGGCAGCACGGCTGCACCCACACCGTCGTCGTCACCAATCAGGACTTCACCAAGGCGGCCCGCCAGCTGGCCGCCACCCACCGGTGCCGTCTGGTGGGGCGGGCTCAGCTGCCGCGCTGGACCCGCACCGCCCCCATCGCCCCGCGCGAGCGCGCCGAACCGGCGCCGCGGCAACGCGTTACGGAGGCGGAGCGAGCCTAGGGTGAGCGCCGCGTGGTGTCGTCGATGATGCGCCGCGCCACTTCGCGCAGCGGGGTGTTCATGCTCTGCGACAGCTCGATCAGCGTCTTGAAGGCGGTCTCCTCGTCGAGTTCGTAACGCTCCATGAGGATGCCTTTGGCCTGCCCGATGGTGTCGCGGGTGCTCAAGGCCTCCTTGAACTGTTGCGTGCGAACGACATTGCTCCACGCCAGGGCCCCCAGGGTGGCGAACGCCGCCGCCACCCGGCGTGACTCGTCGGTGAACGCGTGCGGGCGGGTGGCGTAGAAATTCAGCGCCCCCATGCTCAGCTCGTCGGCGAACATCGGCAACGACACGATGCTGCGCACCGGTGTCTGCGCCAGGGCGTCCGCCTGGTATTTCGGCCAGCGCGTGTCGGTGCTCAGGTCGTCGACGATGACCGCCTTGCGCGTCCAAGCGGCCTGCACGCAGGGCCCCTCGAGGTGGCGCTGCTGGAATTCGTCGAGCAACCGGGCGGTGTCGTCGGTGACCGACGGGCTGCTGACCTGGTTCTTGCGGCTGGTGACGGTGATGCCCGCCTGCTCGGCCCCCGGCACCCAGCGGGTCGAGGCGGTGGTCAGTTGGTCGAGCACCGCGGGGAAGTCCGCGAGGTCCGCGGAATAGATCGCCCGAAGGACGTCGGTGAGCAGATCGAAGTCGTCAAGATTGGTCACTAAAAGTTGCCCTCATGCGTCGAGACCGGTTGCAGGCTTACCCGTGCCGTAACAGCAGCCTGCGGTCTCGCGAGGCGATTCACTTGTGGCCAGGACGGCGACGAATGTCAGTGCTGTGTGCTCAGCACCACGGTGCCGATGAGTATATCGGCCCGGATTGCGCCGTCGGAATCCCACCGGCGGCCGCGAAACATTCAGCGAGCGGGCGGATATGGGGCACGGCGCACAGCACACCACCACGTGCAGATCCCGGCGACGAGGGTGGGTACGGGGCACAACTTCTCGGCAGCGCGCGCGGCGATCGCCGACGGTTAATGGGTCGGGGTGGCGGGATTCGAACCCACGGCCTCTTCGTCCCGAACGAGCCTGAGCTGCGGATATGGAGACTGATGGCTGATGATGGTCGTCGGCCACTGCTAGTGAAAAGGTACGTTGAAGTGCGAATCTCGTCCCGACGGTCGGTAACGTTCGTCATCGTCCGCGGGCGCCAAAAACGTACCCACCTGCGTACCCGATCGGGCCACGTCCGGTTCGTTACTTTGATGCGTCAGTACACGACGCCGATGTAGCCCGTCCGGTCAGTCGGCTACGCACTCCTCGCACGCGCACAGGGCGGTCACTCGGAGGTTGTTCACCCCGCCCTGATTCACACAGTCCTGGATGATGTTGCGCACTTGGTGCATGTACCTATCGTCGTCGGCACCGGTTTCGACCGTCGCCTCGACCGGCAGATAGCGCAGCATAGGCACGAAACCTGCCGTGTACGTGCCACCCATGTTGTCGAGGGTCTGCATGATCATTCGCTCCGAGCCGTTGCGTTCGATGCCGATTCGAACCTCGTAATCGATAGAGCCAGCTCGCTCGCTAGTGGCGCGGAGTAGCCCCATGAAGTCAGCAACGGCGGCCTCTACCGTTGCTGAATCGAACTCCCAGTTCGAAAAATAGGTGTAATTGCCGTCCGCGTCCATCCCATTCCTGAGCCCCCCGAGAGCGAACGCCATTGTCACGGAGCCGTCGTGATGAATGCTCATACGTGCTTCACGCCAGGAGGGGCCACTCTCAGTCGACTCTGAGCGAAGCGCGACCCAACGGCGGAGGCCTGGGCGTGGATTGAGAAAGTTAATCATCTCAAAAGGACGAACGCCCTGCCACGTTGCATACGTCGACGCGTGCCGAGATCCCTTCTCAACAACCTCCGCGCGTCATCAGCTGACAACCGCCTGCGGGTGACGGATACGATCCGAGGACGCCCGACGGCGATCAGCCATGCCCGTGTCTCGACTTGGGTAACGGCAGCGAGTTCGTCGTAGAGGCCGGCCCAGCGCTTCATTTGCATTGCGGCGCTCATCAAATCTCGCTCTATATGCCGCCTCGACTTCGCGCTCTTTCATCCAGACCGTGTCGGCGTTGTTGCGGATCGGAGCGCCGAAATATTCGCCGCGATAGATCAGGTGAGGACCATCGACACTGGGCGGAACGATCAGGACTACGCACCGTTTGCCCTGCTCGCCAAGTTGAACGATTTCTAGGCCGAACACGGGCGGATGAATCGAGTGACCGCAACGCTGTGGAGAGTTCGCTCGAATCGCTCTTCCAACTCGCCGGTGTCTTCGCGCCCCGTCGCCTTCTTGTCTGCCTCGGTGATCCCGTAGACGATCATCCCCCGCCACTGTTGGCCATCGCGGCGATGTCTTTCGGATAATCCGTCTCGCCCATTCCCCTGGCGGGAAGGAGCCTCGACTTCCAATCGAGGTCATCTGTTTCGGCGATGCCCTGGCTGATCGCGTCTTCGATCATGAGGTCGCTCAGCGGCGCGGGCGCGCGCCCGAGTAGACGATGCAGTGGCGTGAAGTGCATTGCGACCTCCTGTCAACGGCCTGCGTGAGGCAGCCTAATCAAAGACGGCGGCAGGCGGTTTGCGAAATACTGACCGAGTGACCTCCCCTAAGCCGTGGCCGCCGCGGACCGAGGAACAGCTACAGCGAGCTGCGGACGACGGACTTCTCGTCGAGTCTCATGTTCTTGATCTGAAGCGCCAACTGGGAAAAGACAACAAGAAGACCGCGGCCGACCTTGCGGCGTTCTCAGTGGACGGCGGGACCATCATCATTGGCGTCGACGAGACGGAGCCACCGACGTTGAGCGCGGTGGAACTAAAAGACCTCGGTGAACGCATCGAACAAATCGGGCTGAGTACAGTCGACGAGCCTGTTCACATCACGACCTACGACATCGAATCAGCAGCGGACCGGACGGTCGGATACCTAGTTGTCGAGGTTCCAGTATCCGGCCAGGCACCTCACATGGTCGACGGCAGGTACTACGAACGAGGCGATAAGACCAATATCGTTCTGTCGGATGCGGCGGTGCTGCGATGGCACGAGAGGAAGATCAGGCAACGAAGCGATCTGATCGAGGAAGCGCGGGACGCGCTTGGGTCCACTCCAGCTCAGGCGAATATCGCGGTCGTCGCCAATCCGCTTGGCGCACATGACGAGCTATTAATGGAGCTGTCTACGTCGACGAGCTGGAAGTCAGACGTTGCGCAGTTACTCTTTTTGGCATCGCAATCAGCGCATCAGCCGATTTCTACCCTGCGCGAGCCGACCCAAATCGAACGGCACCCTGACGGTTTGTTTGCTGCTACCGATTTGACCAGCCAGGACGAGGCGGCGTGGTTCAACCGAGCAGAACTGGTCTTCGCGGAATCTGGCAGGCTGACTCTGGTATCTGGTGGCCTGGTCAGGAACATTCCAGGGTCCACTCCCGCTAGGGGTGGCATCTCTGAAACTTGCCTGATAGGGCATATCGAACTCATGGTGCATTTGGCCGGATTGCTAAGTGCGTACGGCTTCAATGGTTCGTGGCAGTTCGCGGTCGCGACGCGGGGTATGGGCAAAACCACTTCGTACACCCTCAGCACCGACCAGAATCATGACGACCAGCCAGCTGTATACCGTTCGGCCACCTATGAAAGCGTCACCACCGCCCCGCTTAAACAGATCAAGGACGCACCTCAAACCGTTGTGCGAGCTCTCACCGCGAAGCTGCTTCGCAGCCTCGGCAGTGACGGTCAGTGGCCCTGGCTGTTTACCTGAACCACGTCCAAAGAGGGCCGAGCCGGTCGTTATGGCAGCAATCTCGACCACCGCGGCACTGCGAACCGTTAGCCGACCTTGTCGGCCAACACGCGGTAGATTGTGGCGCGGCTGACGCCCAGTGCAGAAGCGATAGACGAGGCGGGCTCGCCGCTAGCGTGCATTCGTTGCGCCAGCGCGGCTTTCGATGCGTCCAACGCCTTGGGCCGGCCAATCGACTGACCACGTGCCCGACGCGCCTCACGTGCCGCTGAACGGCGCTCCCGTCCTAGCTCCAACTCAAGCTCAGCGAGGCTCGCCAAGACGCCGGCCACCATCCGACCCGTCGCGTTCGAAGTGTCGATCCCCTCGCGAAGAGACCGCAGCACGATGCCACGCTCACCGAGCTCGCGGATTGTGGCCATCACCTCAGCGGCGTTGCGTCCTAAGCGGTCGATACCGACGACGACAATGGCGTCGCCTTCGCGTGCGTAATCCAGCAGTGCGGCGAGGCCAGGCCGCTGTTCTCGCGTCGAGGTTCCCGACAGTTTGTCGCTGTAGACCCGAGTGGGGTCGACGCCCGCAGCGGTGAGCACATCGACTTGCTGATCGAGGGACTGGTGCCCGGTGCTGACCCGGGCGTACCCAAGTTGGGTTCCAGTCGCGGAAGCGGTCGTCGTTGGCATACTGATAGTGTCTCAAAAGTCTCAGAATAGGTCAATATGCGACCCGGCTTTTGAGTCATCTTTTGAGACAACACCAACTGGCACTCTCTTCGGAACAAGCAACCTCGACGCAGTCATCTCCATTCTTTAGTTCTGAGACAGAGGCGTGGCGGATTTCAACGCACCGCAGCGAATAGCTGTGGGAGCTCTTGTGCGCCGAATGCCCTCCACTCGCATCTATTGCGGATTACCGTGTTGCCCCGAACAGGTAAGTCTCGACACAGCGGGGGCGCAGGTGAGCTCATCACGCCGGAAGAACAGCTCGTCATCCTCGGGAGGTGGCGCTGTCATCTTGCTTGTGGGCGCAGGATTCTGCGCAGTGGCGTGGCCTTATTTGCTTGGTACCTATCTCGCCGTGCACATGGGCGCCGGCAATCCTTCAACCGCTCGCTCAGTCGTCGGATGGATTTTTGAAGTCCTCTGGCTTGCGTTCTTGGCCGCAGCTCTCGTCGGCTGGATCGTCACCAAGTCTCGGCGCAACGTCCCAAGGTCCAATATCGATGCTGCACGGCCTCGGCCGCCCATTGTCACGGGACGACTCCCGGTTCCGCCGGCAGCGATGAGTCGGCGTCGGCAACACTCCATTCCCTGCGTCCGTCTCACGCGCAATGTCACGCCATTTCAGACCTCTGATGCCACGTACACAGTCGTGGACCTCGAAACTACCGGTCTCAACCCCGACATCGACAGGATCGTTGAAGTTGGACTGGTCAAGTTCTCCGCAGACGGGACAACAATCGATGAGTTCGCGACCCTGATCAACAACCCTGGCTCGAGCCCCGAAGCCATCGGCATCCACCACATACGGGACAGCGACCTCGTAGGTGCACCGCGGATCGAAGACGTGCTCCCCGAGGTGTTCGCGTTCATTTCCGGGACGGTCCTTATCGCCCACAACTTCTCGTTCGAAGAAGGGTTCTTAACCGCTGCGGCGCGACGGGCAGCTATTCCCGTGCCGCGCGTCGTCGGTGTTTGCACGCTTGATACGTGCCGTAGTCACCTCGACGGCAGGGCTTTTAGCTTGCCGGCGATGTACAAAACTGCAACCGGCGAGTGGGCCCACGACAGGCACACCGGGTTGGGCGATGCGCGCGCTGTGAAAGAGGTGCTGCTATGGCTTTTGCGCAATGCCCCCTCTGCCCTGTACTTCACCCAGGATCCGCGCGGTGGTCCGCCCTCCGTGGTTTCTGAAACCTGTCAGATCAGCTGCCGCCCAGTCCCTCTCACGCGCGCCTGGATGCAGGATCTTCTGGCGTCGTTTCCACAGTCGCCGAGGCCCCGCAGGGGAGACCCACAAGCGGTGGCAAACTACAAGCGGTTACTCAACGCGTCGGTCGACGACGGCCGGCTCACCATGCAAGAGGCTTCCGATCTGACTCGCCTAGCCAGGGCGACTGGTCTCACCGGCACCCAGCTCCGGCAGCTTCATCGAGAGGGTTGGGACACGGCCTTCGGCAATGAGAAGGATGTGCCGTGGTCTGCTTTGACACCGGTGCGGCGTAGGGAGATGTTTCTGTTGGCTGATGCTCTTGGACTTGCAGAGCTAGCGAAGGATCTCAACGCGGTCATTGCCGAATGCTCAGAGCCGGAACCACCTCCCGAGGCGCGGTACCTACGCGGGCTTCGGATCGCCATTGTGGGCGCCGATACCGAGATGGTTGCGTTACGTGAGCGCGCCGAATCCTATGGGGCGAAGCTGGCGGTGAACGTCACGAAGACTGTTCAATGGCTCGCCACAACGACGCCAGACTCCGCGGACTCTCGGCATTCGTCAGCGCGCAAACTGGGCATTCCGATCCTTACTCCTGCACTCGCCGAGGCTCGCCTCGATGAAGCGATCCACGAAGCGGGGTTGAAGGCCTACGAGCGCCAGCGAGAAGCCGACGAGTTCGCCGCCTTGCGACGCCAGCGTGACATCGAAGCCGACGCCTATTGGCGTCCCGTCTGGCGGAAGTCCGAACTGGTAGGAACGGTCGGTCCACCATGGTAGCCACCCGCGCATGAGGACCTTAACCATCGATGGAGGAGTCGATCGTGAGTTACCGGAATAAGACCTACGTAGCCTTCGCCAGTGAGGACATCCGCTGTTACCGGCTTATGGAAGCCTGGCGAGATAACGACCATATCGACTTCGACTTCTACGATGCGCACGACCTGTACATCTCTCGTGACACCAGCTTGCCGGAGACAATCAAAGGCAATCTTCGCCAGCGCATGAAGAATGCCAAACAGATCGTTTTGCTAGGTAGTCGGACCGGCCGGCAAAAGGGAAGCGACGGCCGATCGTTTCTCGCCCATGAAATCAAGGTGGCGATCGAGTTCGACCTCCCGATCGTGATCGCGAACCTTGACGGTGACCGATCGGTCGACAGATCATTCATCCCTCAGCCGTTACTCGATGCCTCGTACTACACGGTCTCGGTGTCGTTCCAGCCGGCCATCATCAAATATGCCCTCGACGAGTACGCGCCGTACTACGCAACCAACACTGACAAGGTGGGACCGCACTACTATAAGGCAGGCATCTACGCGAAACTCGGTTTATGAGCAAGGCGCTAGGTAAAGACCTCCTAAACAAGCGGTTTCTCGGCCGCGCCGCCACAACACTTCTGGCATGGGTCGGACTGGTAGCAGGGGTGGGGCAACTCTCGGATTGGGCTTTCCAGCTTTCGAAGCACACTTGGTGGTCGCCGCTCGTTTTCTGGGCGTCGCTAATTGGCTTACCGCTGGCGATTTGGCGGTCATGGCCGCGCCCCATCGAGGAGACCTACCAGACGCCCAGGACGCGCATCCGAGTCCTTAAGGGGGACCTCTTCGACCAAGGCGCCGAGCATCTGGTGATCACAACCTGCGACACATTTGACACAGCCATTCCAAACATCATCGCCCTCGGAAGTGTGCAAGGTCAGGCGCTGCAACGAATTTACAACGGCGATGCCGCCAGCCTAGATGCGGATTTGACTGCGGCGTTGACGAACGTTGCGCCGGTTGCAACTGTCCAGAAGGCGGGGAAGACGAGTCGCTACCCCATCGGAACGGTCGCAACTATCAGGCAACCGGGCCGCAACCTCTATTTCGTCGCGATCACCATGATGAGCCAAAATAACACTGCGCAGGGGACGCCCGATGGGCTCTGGACCAGTCTGAACCGTCTGTGGGAGGCGATCAACCAGTCATCCAACGACCGACCGGTGTGTATGCCAGTCATCGGTACAGGGCTATCGCGAATGTCCAATATCCTCTCGATACAGGATGCACTACGCTTCGCGATATTGTCGTTCATGTTTGCATCTCGGCAGAATCCGGTCTGCGGTGAGTTACGCATAGTCCTCCGTCCAGAAGACTACGAAAGGCTGGACCGCCTTGAGCTGCAAGCTTTCCTGACATCACTGAAGCCATCATGACGGATGCATCAGCGCTTGACATACCCACAAATCGAGACTGCGCATTCTGCGACTACCTCTCTGGCAAGCGCCCATTCACGGTAGCTGCGCGGACCGATCAGATTGCAGTGCTTGTGACTCGGGAACAGCGTGGGCTACCGCACCTCTTGGTCGTCCCAGTGGCACATCGAGAGACGATTTTGGACCTCTCGGACGAAGAGATCGCGGTAGTGGCAGCAGGTGTCCGTGCTGCGGCCCAAGCTATCAACAACGCATATGAGCGCCCCGGAATCGCGGTGTGGCAAAACAATGGAATTCCTGCGCACCAGACCATCCCACACGTTCACTTCCATGTGGCAGGCACTCTTCCGGAAGGTGGGACCGACTGGGGAGCAGTCCCCGAAGAGCCACTAGAGTGCACGGACGCAATAGCGAGGGCCATCGTCCCGTACCTCCACCTGAGGTGATGCAGATGTCGCTAATGGGGTTCCGTCGCGGCAAGGTCACCGTGCGGCGCCGATTTGCGTCGAACTGTCGCGTATCTTGCTGAGCTGCGAGGCATGGAAGAGGAGGCGCCTGTGCGAATCTGAAACACGATCCGTACGAGCGCTATTCACCCCTTCACCTTCACTCGCACGACGTCGGAGACGGTTTCCATAACACTGATCGCATGCAGCGGCCGGCTCAAGTATCGCCGTTGTGGTTTGTTCGGCGGTCATCCTGCGGAGGAGGGGGTGGTCTGCAATCCCTGAGCCCCAGACGCCCTTGCGACCCTTCGGGGCTAGCGTGTGGCGGGGCAGGTTCCGGAAAATTGTTGCTCACTGGGTTTTTGCAGATCCGAGACAGTCTGCCGTCTCTTGACCTTCAACCCCGGACCTTTCTTCACACTCGCTCATTGAGAGCCGAGAGGTCGGTAGCGATCACGAAAGTGCTCCGCCCACCGACCTTCATCCTAGACGGCGCTCACAACCTCCCGGCTCTTCGCCGTGTGGTGGCTGACGATGCAGTAAACACACTTGCCTGTCACGCGGTTGCTGATTGCGTTCACCGTCCCGCAATCAGGGCATCGTTCAGCGTCAAGCGATTCCGTATTATCCGGAGCCGCCTGTCCCAAAGCGTCCGAACTGTCCGGCGTATACGCTGTCACGTCGTTTTGGCCGGACGGATTTAACGATTTGGCCGGTGCGTCCGTTGTCGAGGCGTCCCTCTGTCCGTCCATCTGCGGGACGCTTTGGACGGTCTCGGACGGTTCTTCCAAAAGGTAGCGCCGCCAAGCATCTTCGAAATCGACGCGGTGGTAGCCCCGCCGCGACTTGTCCGCCGTGTGGCGCGTCCTGATACTGTACGGCTTGAGCTGCTGTCCGAGTTTGTGTGGGTTGAGCGGGATTCCGCCCCACGGGGACTCGGGCAGGTTGTTCAGCGCGGCACAGAGATCGGCTGACGGCATGAACGACGTGTTCATAACCGCCTGGATGTCGCCCAACAGCAGTTGCCCTGGGCTCGTCTCGGTGTCATCTTCGCCAGCCTCGGTGACGAACGCGATGCATGCGGCCCGACCCAATGCGGGCCAGTCGCTACCCGCGAGGTGGGCAACGACAAGCAACGGCTCCCACACGTCGGCTGCACGGTCATCAACCGGTAGGTCGACTCGCTGGTCGTTGGCGCAGGTCTGTGCATCCTTTGCTTGGAACTCAGCCCATTTGCTGAGGTGCTCACGGATCTAGTTGAGCAGCCCAGCCTCTCGGCTCGGTTAAGGCAGACATTGCCGAGACCACACGGACCACCCGCAGACACACGTGGCGAGCGCACGTCGAAGCGCGCTGGGGCCGTTACCAGATCATCGAAGTTGATCCACCGGCGGTGAAGACTTGGGTGGCCGATATGGCGGACGCCGGGACGGGTGTGCCCACTATCGAGAATGCACTCGGTGTCCTCCGCATGGTCATGGCGGATGCGCTGTCCGACCATCGACTCGTGCGGAACCCTTGCGACGGAATCAAGGCGCCGAAGCGGACGCATAAGCCACGCCCGTACCTGACGCATGAGCAGGTGGAACGATTGGCGGACGCCTTTGGCGACGATGGTTTGGTTGTCCGCTTCCTGGCCTACACCGGACTGCGCTGGGGGGAAATGGCGGTCTTGACGGTCGGAGCCGTCGACATGGAGCGGCGGAGGTTGCAGGTTACAGGTTCTGTCGCCGAGGCAGGGGGGCGCTTGGTCTGGAAAGCGCCGAAGGACCACGAACGCCGTTCGGTGCCATTCCCGACTTTTCTGGACGCCGATCTGGGGGCGGCGATGGTGGCCAAGCCTCGCGAAGAGCATCTGTTCTCAGCGCCCAACGGAGGTGTACTCCGTGTCTCGCACTGGCGACCACGCGTGTTCAATCCTGCGCGCGATTCACTGGGCGCCGACTTCCCACGGATCACCCCGCACGATCTCCGTCATACGGCTGCTTCATTGGTCGTCTCCGCCGGAGGCAACGTGCTGGCGCTAGCACGCATGCTGGGACATGAGTCGCCCAAGATGACGCTGGAGACATACGCAGACCTGTTCGACACCGACCTCGACGCCCTCGCGCAAGTGCTCGACGATGCCCGGACGGCCGCGCTCAAACGTCCAACGACTACCGCGACGGACTCAATGACAGTCGAACGAAACAGCGGATCAAAGCCGGAAAACGTACCCGGTACGCTAGGCCAGATCGCCTAGCGCCGTCGGAAACCAGCTTTATCAGCTAGTTCTGGGTCGGGGTGGCGGGATTCGAACCCACGGCCTCTTCGTCCCGAACGAAGCGCGCTACCAAGCTGCGCCACACCCCGCTTGAAGCTCCGACAGCCTATCGCACCGGCCCGCCGGCTGACCAAATCGCGCCCCCCACGTCACCGCCAGCGGCACGAGCGCTCGAACTCGGCCAGCGCCTCCGCCGGGCCCGCCGGGTCCAGGCCC
This sequence comes from Mycobacterium sp. E2462, assembly GCF_001672685.1. NCBI lineage: Bacteria > Bacillati > Actinomycetota > Actinomycetes > Mycobacteriales > Mycobacteriaceae > Mycobacterium > Mycobacterium sp. E2462. Next base: position 2,569 of record NZ_LZKC01000445.1, on the reverse strand, counting down.
TGCGCTCGCACCCACTCGTCGTCGAAGTAGGTGTCGCTGTAGCGGTCGCCGCTGTCGGCGAGCAGCGTGACCACCGAGCCGCTGCGGCCGTCGGCGACCATCTCCGCGAGCAGCCCGAACGCGCCCCACACGTTGGTACCCGTCGACGGCCCCACCCGGCGCCCCAGCACGGCGCTGACGTGGCGCGCGGCGGCGACCGACGCCGCGTCCGGGACGGCGACCATGCGGTCGACCACGGTGGGCAGGAACGACGGCTCCACCCGCGGCCGGCCGATGCCCTCGATGCGCGACGAGCGGCCCGTCACCACGTCGCCGCGACCCTCGGCGTAGGCGGGGAAGAACGCGGAGTTCTCCGGGTCTACCACGCACAGCCGCGTCGCGTGGCGTTGATAACGGATGTAGCGGCCGATCGTCGCGCTGGTTCCGCCGGTGCCCGCCCCCACCACGATCCAGTCCGGCACCGGATGCAACTCGTCGCGCATCTGGGAGAAGATCGACTCGGCGATGTTGTTGTTGCCCCGCCAGTCGGTGGCCCGCTCGGCGTTGGTGAACTGGTCGAGGTAGTGGCCGCCGGTCTCCCGCGCGACCCGCTCGGCCTCGGCGTAGACCTCGCCGGCGTTCTGCACGAAATGGCAACGGCCACCCTGGGCTTCGATGAGAGCCAGCTTGGTTGGGCTGGTCGTCGCGGGCACCACGGCGACGAACGGCAGGCCGAGCAGGGCCGCGAAGTACGCCTCCGACACCGCCGTCGACCCCGACGACGCCTCGACCACCGTGGTGCCCTCGCCGATCCAGCCGTTGCACAGCGCGTACAGGAACAGCGACCGCGCCAACCGGTGCTTGAGGCTGCCGGTGATGTGCGTCGTCTCGTCCTTGAGGTACAGCGCGACGTCAGCCCCGCTGCCGTCCGCGCCCCACGCCGACGGCAGCGGGTAACGCAGCAGGTGCGTGTCGGCGCTGCGGCGCGCGTCGGCCTGGATCAGCCGGACGGCCTCGTCGGCCCAACGTCGCGAAGCGCTGCGGCTCGCGATGCGGGTCTGATCGGTCACCGCACCGATACGGTCGGCTGCGAACGCGTCAGGTCGCTGGCCGTGTCGCGGTCGCCCATCGGGGCGGCGATCAGCGTCAGCAGCGTCGCCTCGGGCCGGCAGCAGAACCGCACCGGCGCGAACGGCGACGTCCCGATGCCGGCCGACACGTGCAGCTGCGTGTGGGCGCCCCAGCGGGACGGACCCTTCGCCCGCGACCGGTCCAACCCGCAGTTGGTGACCAGGGCGCCGTAGAAGGGCAGGCACAGCTGCCCGCCGTGGGTGTGGCCGGCCATCACCAGCTGATAGCCGTCCGCGGCGAAGCGGTCCAGCACCCGCGGCTCGGGGGAGTGGGTCAAACCCAGGCGCAGGTTCGCCGCCGGGCTGGCGGGCCCGGCGATGGCGTCGTAGCGGTCCCGGTCGATGTGCGGGTCGTCGACGCCGGCGGCCGCGACGTGCAGCCCGGCCACCTCGAACTCGCGGCGGGTGTGCGTGAGGTCGAGCCAGCCGCGCTCGGTGAAGGCGGCCCGCAGGTCCTGCCAGGGCAGCGGCTCGCCCCGCACCCGGTGCGACGGGTTGGTGACGTAGTGCAGGGGATTCTTCAGCCGCGGCCCGAAGTAGTCGTTGCTGCCGAACACGAAAACGCCCGGGCGGGACAGCAGGTCGCCCAGCGCCTGAATGACCGCGGGCACCGCCTTGGGGTGCGCGAGGTTGTCGCCGGTGTTGACCACCAGGTCGGGCTCCCAATTCGACAGCTCACGCAGCCAGGCCTGCTTGCGGCGCTGGCCGGGCAGCATGTGCAGGTCGCTGAGGTGCAGCACCCGCAACGGGGTGGAACCCGGGGTCAACACGGGCATCGTGATCTCGCGCAGGACGAAGGCGTTGCGCTCGATGATCGCCGCATACCCGATGCCGGCGACGGCCGAGCCGAGCGCCGCCGCGCCGGTCCGGATCAGAACGGGCAAAACGTCAGCCATGCTGGCAGCCTACTGCGGCGGGGGGACGCGCAGTGTATCCCGGCGCGCGAATCTCGGTGTCGCCGAACTACGGCGGCGGCTGGCCGGGCGGCGGCGGTGGGGGCGCCAGCAGCGGGATGGTGATCGGCGGCAGGCCCGGGATCTCGACGACCTGCGAGCCGACCGGCACCGGCGCCCCGTCCGGCGGCGGTGGCGGGGCGGGCGGGATGCCGTTGCTCACCTGGATGGTGATGATCGACCCCGGGATGGTGTTGCCGGCGGGCGTGGTCCCCACCACCTCGCCCTGTTTGGCGCTGCTGTTGACGGCGTTGGGCTGGTCGGCGACCCGGAAGCCGGCGTCCTTCAGGCGTAGCCGGGCCGCGTCCACGTCCAGGCCCGCCACACTGGGCACCCGCGACCCGGGCGAACCGTCGACGTAGCGGGGGTCGGTCGGCGGCAATTGCACCGGCCCGAAGTTGGTGGCGATGGGCTTCATCGCGGTGAACCAGGTTCGCGCCGGCTCGTTACCGCCGTACAGGTCGCCCTCGGCGCAGTGACGCAGCGGCGACGAGCACAGGTCCGTCG
>NZ_LZKC01000444.1:0-26765 GCF_001672685.1 Mycobacterium sp. E2462 | reverse complement strand
GACGGCGCTGTCGCCCACCGTGATCGGCGTCCAGGTCAGCTCGAGCAGCTCCCCGCCGCCGGAGCGGGCCGCCGCGGCGGCCGTGAGCTGCTCGGCGGAGACCGCTCGGGTCACCAGTTCGCGCACCGACAGCACCGGCAGCCCCGAGGCGTCGGCGAGCTCCACGGACACGGCGCCCGCGCCGACGGGCGCGAGCCGCACCCGCACCCGGGCGGCGCCCGCCGCGAACAGGCTGACGCCCTGCCAGGAGAACGGCAGCACGGTCTCGCCGCCGTCGTCGGCGACACCGAGGGCGTGCAGGGCGGCGTCGAGGACCATCGGGTGGATGCCGAAGCCGCCCGTGCTGACGCCGTCGGGTTGCGCGGCCTGCACCTCGGCGAAGATTTCGTCGCCGCGCCGCCACACGGCCCGCAGCCCGCGGAAGGCCGGGCCGTAACGGTAGCCGCGGGCGGCCAGGTCGTCGTAGGCGCCGGTGACGTCGACCGCGGCGGCTCCGGTGGGCGGCCACGTCGCCAAGTCGGCGCCGGGCTCGACCGCAGCGGCGGTCAGCACCCCCTGCGCGTGCGCAACCCAACCCGATTGCGGGGCTTGGGAATACACCGCGGCGGCCCGGGCTCCGGTCGCGTCGGGGGGGTCGACCACTACCTGGATCTGCACCGCCCCGGCGGGCGGCAACGGCAGTGGCGCCGCGAGCGTCAGCTCTTCGATGACCGGGCAGCCGACCTCGTCGCCGGCGCGCAGCATCAGCTCGACGAAGCCAGCACCCGGGAACAGCACCGTGCCGGCCACGGCGTGGTCGGCCAGCCACGGCTGCGCGGCCGTGGACAGCCGGCCGGTGAGCACCACCCCGCCGGAGTCGGGGCGCTCCACCACCGCGCCCAGCAGCGCATGGTCGGCCTCGGTCAGCCCCAGGCTGCCGACGTTGCGTGACCCCACCGCGTCGCTGGACAGCCAGAACCGGCGCCGCGTGAAGGCGTAGGTGGGCAGCTCGACCCGGCGCGCGTTCGACCCGTCGAAGGCCGCGGCCCACCGCACGTCGGCGCCGGCCGCGAACAGCTGCCCCGCCGCCCGCAACAGCGCGTCGGCTTCGGGGCGGCCCTTGGCCAACGTCACCACCGCGGATGCCCGGTCCGAGGTCAGGGACTGCTCGACCGCGGGCGTCAACGCCGCGCCCGGACCCACCTCCACGAACACGCCGGCGCCCAACGATTCGGCCAGGCGCACACCGTCGACGAACCGCACCGGCTTGCGCACATGGTCCACCCAATAGGCGGCCGTTCCGTACTCGGGGCCGGCGAGTTGGCCGGTGAGGTTGGACGCCAACGGGATTCGCGGCTCGGCCGTCGACACCTGGGCGGCCACCGCCGCGAAGTCGTCGAGCATGGGCTCCATCAACGGTGAATGGAACGCGTGCGAGACCGCCAGCGAGTGCACCCGGGCGCCGCCGGCGGCCAGCCGCTCCGCGACCGCCCGCACCGCGGACCGCTCCCCGGAAAGCACCAACGACCGCGGCCCGTTGACCGCCGCGATGCTCACGGCGCCGTCGAGCAGCCCGGTCACCTCGGCTTCGGTGGCGCTCACCGCCACCATCGCGCCCCCGGCCGGCAAGCCCGCCATCAACCGCCCCCGCGCCGCGACCAGTCGTGCCGCGTCGGGCAGCGACAGCGCCCCGGCGACGCAGGCGGCGGCGATCTCGCCCACCGAATGCCCGATCACCACATCGGGTGTCACACCGAGGGACTGCCACAACGCGGCCAGCGCGACCTCCACGACGAACAGCGCGGGCTGGGCGAACTCCGTGCTCTGCAGCAGCTCCGGGTCGGTCCCCCACATCACCTCGCGCATCGGCAGCCGCGCATGACCGTCCACCGCGGCGACGGCCTCGTCGAACGCCGTGGCGAACGCCGGGAAACGCTCGTACAGGCCGGCGCCCATCCCGAGCGCCTGCGACCCCTGGCCGGGAAAGACGAACGCCCGCTTGCCCGCCGACCGCGCCCGGCCGACCGCCGCGACCGGGTCGAGGCGCCCCGCCGCCAGCGCGGACAACCCCGCCGTGAGGTCGCCGCGCTCGGCGCCGACCAGCACGGCGCGGTGTTCGAACGCCGCCCGGGTGGTGGCCAGCGACCACCCGACGTCCACCGCCCGCGGCCCCGCGTCGGCAGTCAGCCGGTCCAGCAGACGTTGCGCCTGGCCGGCCAAGGCCTCCGGCGAGCGCGCCGACAACACCCAGGGGATCACCGGAGCGGACGTGGGCGGGGCCGCTTCGGGCGCGCTCTCGGCCGGCGCCTGCTCCACGATCACGTGCGCGTTGGTGCCGCTGATGCCGAACGACGACACCCCCGCCCGGCGCGGACGGTCCCGCTCGGGCCAGGGCTGCGGTTCGGTCAGCAGCGACACGGCACCGGCCGACCAATCCACGTGCGGCGACGGCACATCCACGTTGAGGGTCTTCGGCAGCACCCCGTGCCGCATCGCCTGCACCATCTTGATGACCCCGGCCACGCCCGCCGCGGCCGACGTGTGCCCGATGTTCGATTTGATCGAGCCGAGCCACAGCGGCCGGCTCGCGTCCCGGTCCTGCCCGTAGGTAGCCAGCAGCGCCTGGGCCTCGATCGGGTCGCCCAAAACCGTTCCCGTGCCGTGCCCTTCGACGGCGTCCACGTCGGCCGCGGCCAGCCCGGCGCCGGCCAGCGCCGCCCGGATGACCCGTTGCTGGGACGGTCCGTTGGGGGCGGTCAGGCCGTTGGAGGCGCCGTCCTGGTTGACCGCCGACCCCTTGAGCAGCGCCAGCACCGGATGCCCCAGGCGCCGCGCGTCGGCCAGCCGCTCCAACACCAGCACGCCGGCGCCCTCGGACCACGAGGTGCCGTCCGCGGCGCCGGCGTACACCTTGCAGCGACCGTCGGGCGCCAGCGCCCGCTGCCGGCTGAACTCCACGAACGCGGCGGGGGTGGCCATGACGGTCACGCCGCCCGCCAGCGCCAGATCGCATTCGCCGGAGCGCAGCGACTGCGCGGCCAGGTGCATGGCCACCAGCGACGACGAACAGGCCGTGTCGATCGACACGGCGGGGCCTTCGAGCCCCAGCACGTAGGCGACCCGGCCGGAGGTGACGCTGAGGGTGGAGCCGGTCAGGCCGTAGCCCTCCAGTTCACCCTTGACCTCACCGCCGTAGCCGGCGTGGATGACGCCGGCGAACACCCCGGTGGCGGTGCCCCGCAGCCCGAACGGGTCGATCCCGGCGCGCTCCAACGCTTCCCAGGAGATCTCGAGCATCACCCGCTGCTGGGGGTCCATCGCGAGGGCCTCGCTGGGCCCGATGCCGAAGAAGCCGGCGTCGAAGTCGCCCGCGTTCTGCAGGAAGCTGCCGCGGCGGGTGTACATCTTGCCCGCGGCGTCGGGGTCGGGGTCGAACAACCCCTCGACGTCCCAGCCGCGGTCGGCCGGAAAGTCCGACACCGTGTCGCGCCCTTCGGCGACCAACTGCCACAACGCTTCCGGGCTGTCGACGCCGCCGGAATAGCGGCACGCCATCCCCACGACGGCCACCGGCTCGGCGAGCTTGCCTTCCAGTTCGGCGACGCGGCGCCGAGTCCGCCTGAGGTCGGCCGTGAGGCGCTTCAGGTAGTCGACGTGCTGCGAGGTGCCCGGCATCGGTGCTCCCTGGGGGCCCTCAGCGGCCGAGTTCTTCATCGAGGATGGCAAAGAGTTCGCTTTCGGTGGCGGCGTCGAGGTCGGCGTCGAGGTGTTCGGAGTCGAGCTGCTGGTCGGCGGGGTCGAACACGTTGAGCAGGTGCTGGATTCGGCTCCGCAGGGCGGGCTTGTCGTCGGCTTTCCAGCCGGACCGCGCCAGCAGGGCCTGCAGTTCGCGGGTGACGTCGTTGAAGCGGGCCATCAGGCCGGGATCGTCACCGCCGCCGTCGCCCGGCACGCCCAGCTGGGTGTCCAGGTAGCCGGCCAGCGCTGCCGGGGTGGCGTAGTCGAAGATGAGCGTCGGCGAAAGGGTCAGGCCTGTCACGTTTTTGAGGCGGTTGCGCAGCTCGACCGCGGTGAGCGAGTCGAAGCCGAGCTCCCGGAACGCGGTGCCGGCGTCGAGGTCCTCGGGGTTGGGCACACCCAGCACCGTGGCGGCGTTGCCGCGCACCAGCTCGACGAGCTCGCGCTGCCGCGCCTCGGGGCTCAACCCGCCCAGGCGCGCGGCCAGGCCGCTGGCCGACGCGGCACCGACGGCGTCGTCGATGACGCGGCGCGACCGGCGGGTGACCAGCCCGTCGAGCAGCGGCGGCAGGGCGGTGCTGTCGCGGGAGAGCGCGGCGCGGTCGACGCGGGCGGCGACGACGACGGGGTGGTCGCCCAGCAGCGCGGCGTCGAAGGACGCGCACGCCCGTTCGGTGGACAGCGGCGCCAGGCCCAGCTTGCTCATGCGGGCCTTGTCGCGGTCGCCCAGGTGCGCGGTCATCGCGGAGGCCCGCTCCCACAGGCCCCATGCCAGCGACAGCCCCGGCAGGCCCAGCGCGTGCCGGTGGGCCATCAGGCCGTCGAGGAAGCTGTTGGCCGCCGCGTAGTTGGCCTGGCCGGGGGTGCCGACGATGCCGGCCATCGACGAGAACACCACGAATGCGGACAGATCCAGGTCGCGGGTCAGCTGGTGCAGGTGCCACGCGCCGTCGACCTTGGCCCGCAGGACCGTGTCCACCCGCTGCGGGGTGAGCGAGGAGAGCAGGCCGTCGTCGAGCACCCCGGCCGCGTGGATCACGCCGCGCAGCGGGTGCTCGGCCGGGATGCGGGCCAGGGTGGCCGCGACGGCCTCCCGGTCGGCGACGTCGCACGCCGCCACGGCCACGCTGGCGCCGGCCCGCTGCAGCTGGTCCACCAGCTCCGCGATGCCGGCGGCGCCGGTCCCGGCGCGGCTGGCCAGCACCACGTGGGCCACCCCGTAGCGGTCCACCAGGTGGCGGGCCAGGGCGGACCCGGCCATGCCGGTGCCGCCCGTGATCAGCACGCTGCCCCCGGCCAGCCCGCCGCCACCCCCGCTGAGGAGGCCGCCGGGCCCGGACGGGACGGTCAGCACCACCTTGCCGATGTGCCGGGCCTGGCTGACGAACCGGTAGGCCGCCGACGCGCACCGCACGTCGAAGGTCTTCAGCGGCAGCGGCCGCACGGCGCCGTCGCGCAGCAGGGCGACGGTCTCGGCCAGCATCGCCGCCGTGCGGTCCGGGCCGGCCTCCATCAGGTCGAAGGCCCGGTACCGCGCGCCGCGGTAGCGCTGGGCGACGACGCTCGGGTCGCGGGGGTCGGTCTTGCCCATCTCGACGAACCGGCCGCCTGGGGCCAAAAGCCGCAGCGACGCGTCGGTGAATTCGCCGGCCAGGGAGTTGAGCACGACGTCGACGCCGGCACCGCCGGTGGCGGCGCGGAATTTCTCCTCGAACTCCAGCGAGCGCGAATCAGCGATGTGCTCGTCGTCGAAACCCATGCCGCGCAACATGTCCCACTTGCCGCGGCTCGCGGTGGCGAACACCTCGGCGCCCCAGTGCCGGGCCAGCTGGACCGCGGCCATCCCGACGCCGCCGGTGGCGGTGTGGACCAGCACCCGCTCGCCGGCCCGCAGGCCGGCCAGTTCCCGCAGCCCGTACAGCGCCGTCAGGAACACCACCGGCACGCCGGCCGCCTGCGTCAGCGTCAGCTCCCCCGGGACCGGCGTCACCAGCCGCCGGTCCACGACCGCCTCGGAACCGACGACCTGCAGCAGGCCCAGCACCGGGTCGCCGACGGCCAGGCCGGTCACGTCGGGGGCGACCTCGGTGATCACCCCGGCGCCCTCGGCGCCCAGGTGCCCGCCGCCGGGATACATCCCGAGGGCGACCAGCACGTCGCGGAAGTTCACGCCGACGGCGGCCACCGCCACCCGCACCTGACCGGGCCGCAGTTCGGCCGGCGGGAGCGCGGTGACGACGAGGTCGCCCAGGGTGCCGGCCCCGCCGGCGTCGAGCCGCCAGCCTCCGCGCGGCAGCCCCAGCACCCGGTCCGCCCGCAGCGGCGTGAGCCGGGCCGCGTGCACCACGCCGTCGCGGACGACGAGTTGCGGCTCACCGCAGCGGGCCGCCGCGACCGGGTCCACCGAGCCGTCGGTGTCGATCAGCACCACCCGGCCCGGGTGCTCGGCCTGCGCCGAGCGCACCAGCCCGCACACCGCGGCCCCGGCCAGGTCGGTGACGTCCTCACCGGGCAGCGCCACCGCCCCGCTCGTGCACACCGCCAACGTCCCCGCGTCGTCGCCGCGCAGCCACGATTGCAGCACGCCCAGCGCCTCGGCGGCCGCGGCGTGCACCGACGCCACCACGTCACCGTCGCGGGCGGTCAGCTCCCGGGCGGTGACGTCGCCGTGGCCGGCGTTGTCCGGCAACGGTATTGGGGACCAGGCCACGTCGAACAGCGAGGAACCGACGCCGCCGTCCCCGCCGCCGAGGGACGCCGCGCGCATGGCCAGGGACCGCACCGAGAGCACCGGCAGGCCCGCGCCGTCGGCCAGTTCGAGCGATACCGCGTCCGCGCCGGCGGGCGCGATCCGCACCCGGGCCCGGGTGGCGCCCGACGCGTGCAACGCCACCCCCTGCCACGAGAACGGCAGCACCGTGTCGGCCCGGTCCGCCGTCAGCCCGATCGGGTGCAGCGCGGCGTCCAGCAGCACCGGGTGAATCCCGAAGCCGCCGTCCTGCCCGCCGGCGTCGCCGGGGACGGCCACCTCGGCGAACACCTCCGGCCCGCGCCGCCACATCGCACGCAGACCCCGAAACGCCGGGCCGTACTCGTAGCCCAGCGCGGCGAGGCGCGCATAGGCCTCGCCCACCGCGACCGGCGTGGCCCCGACCGGCGGCCAGGCCGCCAGGTCCGCAGCGGGCGGTGCCGAGCCCGGCCCCAGGACACCCTCGGCGTGCAGCACCCAGTCTTGCTCGCCGGCAGCCGAATACATCGCCATCTCGCGGCGACCGGCCGAGTCGGCGGCGCCGATGACCAGCTGCACCTGCACGCCGCCGGCCGCCGGCAGCTCCAGCGGCGCCGACAGCGTCAACTCCTCGAGCAAACCGCAGCCGACCTCGTCGCCGGCCCGCACGGCCAACTCCACGAATCCCGCGCCCGGGAAGAGCACCGCGTCACCCACGGCGTGGTCGGCGAGCCACGGCTGCGCGGCCGTCGAGAGGCGCCCGGTCAACACCACCCCGCCGGAATCGGGCCGCTGCAACACCGCGCCGAGCAGCCCGTGCTGGGCGTCGCGCAGACCCAGCGTGGCCACGTCGTGGGTTCCCGTCGCCCCGCCCGGGATCCAAAACCGTTGGTGGACAAAGCCGTATGTCGGCAACGTGACCCGACGCCCGCCCCGCTCGGCGAGCGCGGCGCCCCAGTCGACGCACACGCCCGCGACGTGCGCCTGCCCGGCCGAGAGCCAGAACCGCGGCAGCCCACCGTCGTCGCGCCCCAGCGAGGGGACGACCACCGCGCCGTCGGCCGCGCTCAGCGTGGCCTCGATGGCGGCGATCAGCACCGCGTGCGGGCTCGTTTCGACGAACACGCGGTAGCCGGCGTCGCTGGCGCGGCGCACGGCCGCCTCGAAGTGCACCGTCTGCCGGATGCTGCGGTACCAGTAGTCCGCGTCCAGGCCGGCGGTGTCCATGAGGTCGCCGGTCACGGTGGAGAAGAAGGCGATTTCGCTCGACCGCGGCTGCAGACCGCGCAGCGCCGCCCCGAGCGGATCGCGCAGCGCCGCCATCTGCGCGGAATGCGAGGCGTAGTCGACGTCGATCGGCCGCGCGCGGACACCGTCGGCGTCGCAGCGCCGCATCAGCTCCGCCAGGGCGTCGACCTCCCCGGAGACCACGACCGCCGAGACCCCGTTCACCGCGGCGATGTTGAGCCGTTCGCCAAAGCCGGCGGTCAACCGCGAGGCCTCGGCCAGGCCGCAGGCCAGCGAGACCATCCCGCCGCGCCCCGACAGCCCGACGAGCAGTTTGCTGCGCAGCGCCACCACCTTGGCCGCGTCGTCCAGCGACAGCGCGCCGGCGACGCAGGCCGCGGCGATCTCGCCCTGCGAATGCCCGATGACGGCGTCGGGCAGCACGCCGACCGACCGCCACAGCTCGGCCAGCGACACCATGATCGCCCACAGCGCGGGCTGCACCACGTCGACGCGGTCCAGCCCGGGCGCGCCCGGCACGCCGCGCAGGACGTCGATCAGCGACCACTCGACGTGCTCGGCCAGCGCCTTCGCGCAGCGTTGCAGCTGTTCGGCGAAAACCGGTGCGGTGTCGAGCAATTCGGCGCCCATCCCGGCCCACTGCGAGCCCTGCCCGGGGAACACGAACACGGTCTTGCCGACCGGCCGGGCCCGGCCGAGCACCACCGTGGCGCCCTGCTCCCCGGCGGCCAGGTCCGCCAGACCGGCCCGCAGCCGGTCGCGGTCGGCGCCCACGACGACCGCCCGGTGATCGAACAGCGACCGGGTGGCCGCCAGCGACCAGCCGACGTCGATCATCCGCAGGCCGGGGTCGGCGTCCACCCGCGCCAGCAGCCGCGCCGCCTGGCCGGTTAGGGCGTCGGCCGACCGGGCCGAGAGCACCCACGGCGCGGGTGAGTCTTCGCCATGCGGCGCAACGGTTTCCGGCTCCTCGGGGGCCTGCTCGACGATCACGTGCGCGTTGGTGCCGCTGATCCCGAACGACGACACGCCCGCGCGGCGGGGCCGATTTAGCGCGGGCCACGGCCGCGACTCGGTCAGCAGCGACACCGCGCCGGCCGACCAGTCCACGTGCGGGGTCGGCTGGTCGACGTGCAGCGTCTTGGGCATCAGGCCGTGGCGCAGCGCCTGCACCATCTTGATCACGCCGCCCGCGCCGGCCGCGGCGGAGGTGTGGCCCATGTTCGATTTGATCGACCCCAGCCACATCGGGCTGCCCGGCGGCCGGTCCTGCCCGTAGGTCGCCAGGATCGCCTGCGCCTCGATGGGATCGCCGAGCGTGGTGCCGGTGCCGTGGCCCTCGACCAGGTCGACGTCCGCGGTGCCCAGGCGGGCGTTGGCCAGCGCCGCCCGGATCACCCGCTGCTGCGACGGCCCGTTGGGTGTGGCCAGCCCGTTGGAGGCGCCGTCCTGGTTGACCGCCGAACCCCGCACCACGGCCAGGACGTGGTGGCCCAGCCGGCGCGCGTCGGCCAGGCGCTCCAGCACCAGCACCCCGACGCCCTCGGAGAACCCGGTGCCGTCGGCGGCGCCGGCGTAGGCCTTGCAGCGGCCGTCGGCCGACAGCGCCCGCTGCCGGCTGAACTCGACGAACATCGCCGGGGTGGCCATCACGGTCACCCCGCCGGCCAGCGCCAGGTCGCACTCGCCGGAACGCAGCGACTGGGCGGCCAGGTGCAGGGCCACCAGCGACGACGAACATGCCGTGTCGACCGAGACGGCCGGGCCCTCGAAGCCCAGCGAGTAGGCCACCCGGCCCGACGCGACGCTCAGCGTGGAGCCCCGCAGGCCGTAGCGTTCCAGGTGGCCGGGCACACGGCCCTGGCCGCCGTAGGAACCGTGGAAGATGCCGGCGAACACCCCCGTCGCCGAGCCCCGCAGCTCCGCGGGGTCAATCCCGGCCCGCTCCAACGCTTCCCAGGACACCTCGAGCAGCAGGCGCTGCTGCGGATCCATCGCCAGCGCCTCGCTGGGCGCGATCCCGAAGAACGCCGCGTCGAAGCCGGCGACGTCGGTCAGGAACCCGCCGCAGCGCGAATAGGACTTCCCAACCGCGTCGGGGTCGTCGTCGAACAGCCCGGCAAGATCCCAGCCCCGATCCCCGGGGAACTCCGAGACCACGTCGCGGCCCTCGACCACCATCTCCCACAGGGCTTCCGGCGAGTCGATGCCGCCCGGGTAGCGGCAGGCCATGCCCACCACGGCCACCGGTTCCGTCGCCGCGCCGGACAGCCGCGCCAGGTGCTCGCGGTTCTCCCGCTTGAGCCGTTCGTTCTCTTTCAACGACTGCCGAAGGGCCCGTACCAGCTCCTCGGAACTGCTGTCCATCTCCAGGCGACCTCTCGTGTCTCTCACGGCGACGCGTCCCGCGGCGGCCGGTCGACGGCGCGGGACTTACGGTACGTGCGGAAGCGCGCGGGCGGGCATCAGTGCCAACGCAACAACACAAGTTCGGAACAGAAACCGGGGCCCATCGCCAGCATCAGGCCCGGGCTGCCGCTCGGCGGCCGCTTGCCGATGGTGTCGCGCAGCACGTGCAGCACCGACGCCGAGGACAGGTTGCCGATCTCGCCGAGCGAGCGCCACGTCAGCTCCAGGGCTTCCGGTGCCAGGTCGAGCGCGGCGTTGATCGCCTCGATCACCTTGGGACCGCCCGGATGGCTGACGTAGGCGCCGATGTCGTCGGTGGTCAGGCCGTGCGCGCCGAGGAAGCCGGTGACGTCCTCGGCGATGTACTGCTCGACCACGGCGGCGACGTCCTTGGACAGCACCAGCTCGAAGCCGGTGGCGCCGACGTCGTAGCCCATGGTGCGCAGCGAATCGGGGTACAGGCGGCTGCGCGAATCGAGGATGCTCGGGCCGCCGGCGCCCAGCCGCTCGGCCCGCTCCGCGCCGACCGCCACCACCGCCGCGGCGCCGTCGGCGAACAACGCGCTGCCGACCATGCCGGCCAGCGACGGCTTGTAGCCGGGGTAGGTCAGGGAACACAACTCGACGGAGACCAGGGCGGCGACCCCGTCGGGCGCTCCCCGCAGGTAGTCGTTGACCCGGGCCACGCCCGCGGCGCCGGCCACGCACCCCAGCCCGAACAGCGGCACCCGGCGCACGTCCTCGCGCAGCCCCAGCCGCGCGGCGATCCGCGCGTCAATGGACGGCACCGCCAGCCCGGTGACGGTGGTGGTGACCAGGACGTCGAGGTCCTGGGGCCGCAGCCCCGCCTCGTCGAGCGCGCCGGCCAGCGCCTCGCAACCGAGGCTCACGGCGTTGTCGGTGAAGATCCGGTTGGCGACGCCGAAGTCGGTGAGGGCGGGATACTGCTCCAGCGGCAACACCAGATGGCGGCCGTTGACCTTGGCGCTGGCGTGCAGCTGCCGGACGATGTCCTCGTAGCCCTCGAACTCGGGAATGCTGACGAAGAAGTCGGTGAGCTCGCGCTGCGAATAGCGATGCGGCGGCAACGCACCGAACACTCCGGCGACGACGCTCAATGCTCCCACCCCTTGGTGACGAAGACCCGGCCTGGCCCGTTCATGCGGATCGCTCGAGCCCAGATTCTAATCGGCGCGCAGGTGCCCGGCAGCCGAACCAAGATCATTTTGCGTCGCGGCGCAACCGGCTTTCGAGCCGCTCGGCGGCGTTCCGGACGGCCTCGATCTGCTCGGCGACGCGGGCCGGCGCGGTGCCGCCCCGCCCGTCCCGCGAGGACACCGAGCCCTCGATGGTCAGCACCTCGCGCACCTGCGGCGTCAGCTCGCCGCTGATGGCGGCCAGCTCGTCGTCGGTCAGCTCGTCGAGCCCCACGGAGCGGTCCTCGGCGGCGCGCACGGCCGCCCCGGCGGCCTCGTGCGCCGACCGGAACGGCACGCCGCGGCGCACCAGCCACTCGGCGATGTCGGTGGCCAGGGTGTACCCGGCCGGGGCCAGCGCCGCCATCCGCTCGACGTCGAAGGTCAGGCTGGCGACCAGCCCGGCCATCGCGGGCAGCACCAGCTCCAGCTGGGCCACCGAGTCGAACACCGGCTCCTTGTCTTCCTGCAGGTCCCGGTTGTAGGCGAGCGGCTGCGCCTTGAGCGTCGCCAGCAGGCCGGCCAGGTTGCCGATCAGCCGGCCGGACTTGCCGCGGGCCAGCTCGGCGATGTCGGGGTTCTTCTTCTGCGGCATGATCGAGCTGCCCGTCGACCACGAGTCGTGCAGCCGGACGTAGCCGAACTCCGTCGAGCTCCACAGGATGACGTCCTCGGCCAGCCGGGACACGTCGACGGCGATCATCGCGAACACGAACGCGGCCTCGGCCGCGAAGTCGCGGGACGCGGTGGCGTCGATGGAGTTCTCGGCGGCGGCCGTGAAGCCCAGCTGCTCGGCGATCGCGTCCGGGTCCAGGCCCAGCGAGGAGCCGGCCAACGCCCCCGACCCGTACGGCGACACCGCCGCGCGGTGGTCGAAGTCGACGATGCGGTCCACGTCGCGCAGCAGCGGGTGGGCGTGCGCGAGCAGGTGATGGGCCAGCAGCACCGGCTGGGCGGACTGCAGGTGGGTCTTGCCGGGCATGATCGCCGTCGGGTGGGCGGCGGCCTGGCCCGCCAGGGCGTCGACCACCTGCAGCGCCCCGGCCGCGACCCGGCGCACGGCGTCGCGCAGCCACATCCGGAACAGGGTGGCCACCTGGTCGTTGCGCGACCGGCCGGCCCGCAGCCGGCCACCCAGGTCCGCGCCCACCCGGTCGATCAGGCCACGCTCCAGCGCGGCGTGCACGTCCTCGTCGGTGACCAGCGGGGTGAAACTGCCGTCGGCCACGTCCTCGGCCAGGCTGTCCAGCCCGGCCAACAGCCCGTCGCGCTGCTCCTCGTCGAGCAGCCCGGCCCGGAACAGGACCACGGCGTGCGCGCGGGAGGCGACGACGTCGTAGGGCGCCAGCACCCAGTCAAAGTGGGTGGACTTGCTCAGCGCGGCCAGCGCGTCCGACGGGCCGTCGGCGAAGCGCCCGCCCCACAGCGAACCCTCGCGCGTGCTCACGCGTCCGCCGGGCCCGCTTCGCCGGCCGTCTCGACGGCGAGGTCGCGCCGGGAGGCGATCTTCGAGGACAACCCGTGCACGTAGACGAAGCCCTTGGCCGCCGACTGATCGAAGCTGTCGCCCTCGTCGTAGGTGGCCAGGTTGAAGTCGTACAGCGACTCGGCGCTGCGGCGGCCGTTGACGGCGATGTGACCGCCGTGCAACACCATGCGGATCTCGCCGGTGACGTGCTCCTGGGTCTTGGCGACGAACGCCTCCAGCGCCGTCTTCAGCGGCGAGTACCACAGGCCGTCGTAGACCAGCTCGGCCCAGCGCTGGTCGGTGTGCCGCTTGAACCGGCCGACCTCGCGCTCCAGGGTGACGTGTTCGAGCTCGGTGTGGGCGGTGATGAGCACCATCGCCCCGGGCGCCTCGTAGATCTCGCGGCTCTTGATGCCGACCAGCCGGTCCTCGACGACGTCGAGGCGGCCGACGCCCTGACAGCCGGCGCGGCGGTTGAGCTCCTCGATGGCGCCCAGCACCGACACCCGCCGGCCGTCGATCGACACCGGCACCCCGCGTTCGAACCCGACGATCACCTCGTCGGGGGTGTTCCAGTTGACGGTGGGGTCCTCGGTGTAGTCGTAGACGTCCTTGGTGGGCGCGTTCCACAGGTGCTCCAGGAAGCCGGTTTCCACCGCGCGGCCCCACACGTTCTGGTCGATGGAGAACGGCGAGCGCTTGCTGACGTTGATCGGGATGGCGTTCTCCTCGGCGAACGCGATGGCCTTCTCCCGGGTCCAGGCGTAGTCGCGCACCGGCGCCAGCACCTGAAGGTCGGGTGCCAGCGAGCCGAATCCGACCTCGAACCGCACCTGGTCGTTGCCCTTGCCGGTGCAGCCGTGCGCGACGATGCTGCCGCCGTGTTCGCGGGCCGCGGCGACCAGGTGCTTGACGATCAGCGGCCGGCTGATGGCCGACACCAGCGGGTAGCGGTTCATGTAGAGCGCGTTCGACAGGATCGTGGGCAGGCAGTAGTCCTGGGCGAACTCGTCGCGGGCGTCGACCACCACGGCCTCCACGGCGCCGCAGTCCAGGGCCCGCTGCCGCACGACCTCCATGTCTTCGCCGCCCTGGCCGAGGTCGATCGCCACCGCCACCACCTCGCGGCCGGTCTCCTTGCCGATCCAGCTGATCGCCACCGAGGTGTCCAGCCCGCCGGAATACGCCAGGATGACGCGCTCTGACATGAACCAATCTCCTTTAAGTTGAAGCCTTTAAGTTGAAGCTTTTACGTCGAAGTCTGCGTGAGCTTTTCGAGCGTCCTGGCCAGCTCGGCGCCGGTCATCGGCTCGCGGGCGGCCACGAAGAGGGTGTCGTCGCCGGCGATGGTGCCGACGACGTACGGTAGCGCCGCGCGGTCGATCGCGCTGGCCAGGTAGTCGGCGGCGCCGGGCGGGGTGCGCAGCACGGCGAGGTTGGCGCTGGCGTCGGCCGACACCAGCAGCTCGCTCAGGAGCCGGGACAGCCGCGCGGTGCCGCCGGAGACGCCGCGGACCGGGCTGCCGTCCTCGGGGACGACGTAGACGCCGACGCCGCCGTCGGCGCCGCGCAGCTTGACCGCGCCCAGCTCCTCGAGGTCCCGCGACAGCGTGGCCTGGGTGACCTCGATGCCCTCGCCGGCCAGCCGCGCGGCCAGTTCGCTCTGGCTGCTGATCGCCGCCGACGCCAGGATCGCCACGATGCGGGCCTGCCGGCCCGCCCGCGTGATCTCGGCGGCGGTCTTCGAGCGGGTCATCGGGACCGCTCGAGCAGCCACACCAGCAGCGCCTTCTGGGCGTGCAGCCGGTTCTCGGCCTCGTCCCACACCACGCTGGCGGGGCCGTCCATCACGTCGTCGGTGATCTCGTCGCCCCGGTGGGCCGGAAGGCAGTGCAGCACGATGGCTTCCGGGTCGGCCAGTGACAGCAGGCCCGCGTTGACCTGATAGGGGCGAAACGGGGTGTGGCGGTCCAGCCCGTCGTTTTCTTGGCCCATCGACGTCCAGGTGTCGGTCACCAGCACGTCGGCGCCGGCGGCGGCCGCGCGGGGATCGGTGGTGACCCCGATCGACGCCCCGGTGTCCTGGGCCCGCTCGGTGGCCGCGGCCACGAAGGCGGGCGCGGGCCCGAACCCCTCCGGCGCGGCGATGGTGACGTCGATGCCGGCGGTGACGCCGCCGAGCATCAGCGAGTGCGCCATGTTGTTGGCGCCGTCGCCCAGGTAGGTCATCCGCAGGCCCCGCAGCGCGCCCTTGCGCTCGGCGACGGTCTGCAGGTCGGCGAGCACCTGGCAGGGGTGGAAGTCGTCGGACAGCGCGTTGACGACGGGCACCGTGGCCGTCGCGGCCATCGCTTCCAGCCGGTCCTGGCCGTAGGTGCGCCAGACGATCGCCTCGACGTAGCGGGACAGCACCCGGGCGGTGTCTTCGAGGGTCTCGTCGCGGCCCAGCTGGGTGCTGCGGGCGTCGACGACCACGGCGTGCCCGCCGAGCTGGGCGATGCCGACCTCGAAGGAGAACCGGGTGCGGGTGGAGTTCTTGTCGAACAGGACCGCGACCCCGCGCGGCCCCTCCAGCGGGCGGGCGCTGAAGGGGTCCTTCTTGAGCTCGGCGGCGAGCGCCAACACCTCGGCCTGTTCGTGGGGCGACAGGTCGTCGTCGCGCAGGAAGTGCCTAACCACGGGCCGCCTCGTCCAGGATGCCCGGCAGCGCGGCGACGAACGCGTCGGTCTGCTGCTCGGTGACGATGAGCGGCGGGGCCAGCCGCAGGACGTCGGGTGCGGCGGCGTTGATCAGGAACCCGGCCGCGCGGGCGGCCGCCTCGGCCTCCTTGGCCCGCGGCGCGGTCAGGGCCACGCCGCACAGCAGCCCGCGGCCGCGGACGTGGTCGATCAGCGGGTGGCCCAGCGCCTCCAGGCCGTGGCGCAGCGACTTGCCCAGCACCTCGGCGTGGCGGACCAGGTTCTCCTGCGCGAGCACCCGCAGCACCGCCAGCGCGGCCGCGGCGCACACCGGGTTGCCGCCGAAGGTGCTGCCGTGCAGGCCGGGCGTGAGCAGCTCGGCGGCGGGCCCGATGGCCAGGCAGGCGCCGATGGGCAGGCCGCCGCCCAGGCCCTTGGCCAGGGTCACCACGTCGGGCGTGATGCCGTCGTGCTGGTGGGCGAAGAACGTGCCGGTGCGCCCGACGCCGGTCTGCACCTCGTCGAGCACCAGCAGGGCGCCGTGGCGCGCCGTGATGTCGCGGGCGGCGGCGAGGTAGCCCTCGGGCGGGACGACGACGCCGCCCTCCCCCATGATCGGCTCGAGGAAGACGGCCGCGGTGTCGTCGCCGACCGCGGCGGCGAGCGCGTCGGCGTCGCCGTAGGGCACGAACGTCACGTCACCGGGCAGCGGCGCGAACGGCGCCTGCTTGCTCGGCTGGCCGGTCAAGGCCAGCGACCCCATGGTTCGGCCGTGAAAAGCGCCGTGCGCCGCGACGACGTTGGTCCGCCCGGTCAGCCGCGACAGTTTGAACGCGACCTCGTTGGCCTCGGTGCCGGAGTTGCAGAAGAACGCCCGCGCCGGGGCGTCGCTGCCCAGCAGCGCGACCAGCTCCTCGGCCAGCGCGATCGTCGGCTCGGTGGCATAGAGGTTGGAGGTGTGGCCGAGCGTGTCCAGCTGCCGGGTGACGGCGTCGATGATCGCGGGGTGCCGGTGGCCGAGCACGTTGACCGCGATGCCGCCGAGCAGGTCGACGTAGGTGTTGCCGTCGACGTCGGTGACGACGGCGCCCGCGCCGCTGGCCAGCGCCAACGGCGGGGTGCCGTAGTTGTTCATCATCACGGCGTTCCAGCGCTGCCGCACGGCGTCGTTGCGCGTCTCAGCCACGGCTGCCGCTCCTCTCCCTCGGTGCCTGCCTCCTGGTCGTCAGCACGCGGGGACCACCTTGGTGCCGGTGCCCGCGTCGGTGAACAGCTCGACGAGCACGCAGTGCTGCACCCGCCCGTCGATGACGTGCGCGCTGGGCACGCCGCCGGCGACCGCCCGCAGGCAGGCCTCGATCTTGGGGATCATGCCGGTCTCCAGCGTGGGCAGCAGCTGCGTCAGGGTGGCGGTGTCGATCTCGCTGACCAGGGACTCGCGATTCGGCCAGTTGGTGTAGAGCCCCTCGACGTCGGTGAGCATCAGCAGCTTCTCGGCGCGCAGCGCCTCGGCCAGCGCCGCCGCGGCCGTGTCGGCGTTGATGTTGTGGACCACGCCCTCGGCGTCCGGCGCCAGGGTCGAGACCACGGGGATGCGCCGGGCCGCGATGAGGTCCAGCACCGCGGCGGTGTTGACCCGTTCGACGTCGCCGACCAGCCCGATGTCGGTCGCGACGCCGTCGACGGTGACGCTGCGCCGCACGGCCGTGAACAGCTGGGCGTCCTCGCCGGTGATGCCGACCGCGTAGGGGCCATGCGCGTTGATCAGGTTGACCAGTTCGCGGCCCACCTGCCCGAACAGCACCATTCGGGCCACGTCGAGCACCTCGGGGGTGGTGACGCGGAAGCCGCCCTTGAAGTCGCCCTCGATGCCGAGCCGGCGCAGCATGGCGGTGATCTGCGGGCCGCCGCCGTGCACCACGACGGGGTGGATGCCGCAATTGCGCAGAAACGCCATGTCGGCGGCGAAGGCCTGGCGCAGCGTGTCGTCGGTCATGGCGTTGCCGCCGTATTTGACCACCACGATCTTGCCGTGCAGCTGTTTGAGCCAGGGCAGCGCCTCGGCGAGCACCTGCGCCTTGACCGTGGTGGGCAGCGCGTGCGTCGGGGAGCTCATGAGCTGTACGCCGAGTTCTCTTCGACGTAGCCGTGCGACAGGTCGGTGGTGCGGACGGTGGCGGCGCCGTCGCCGAGCCGCAGGTCGACGGTGATGTCGATGTCGGGCGCCGAGAGGTCCACCTCCCGCGCGCCGGGGACGCCGGCGCCGTCGGCGAAGACCGCGAAGCCGTTGAACGACACCACGATCCGGTCCGGGTCGAGGTCGACGGGCGCCATGCCGACCGCGGCGAGCACCCGGCCCCAGTTGGGGTCCGAGCCGAACACGGCCGTCTTGACCAGGCTGTCGCGGGCGATCGTGCGCGCGGCGACCAGGGCGTCGGCCTCGGAGGCCGCGCCGGTGACGGTGACGTCGACGCGTTTGGTGACGCCCTCGGCGTCGGCCTGCAGCTGCGCGCACAGGTCGTCGCACACCCGCAGCACGGCGTCGTCGAGGTCGGCCTGGCTCGGGGCGATGCCGCTGGCGCCCGACGCCAGCAGCAGCACGGTGTCGTTGGTCGAGCAGGCGCCGTCGATGTCGAGCCGGTCGAAGGTGCGGGCGGTGGCGTGCCGCAGCGCCCGGTCCAGCGCGGCGGGCTCGGCGGCCGCGTCGGTGGTCAACACGCAGAGCATGGTGGCCAGCGACGGGGCCAGCATGCCGGCGCCCTTGGCCATGCCGCCGACCGTCCAGTTGGCCGGGTGGTGCAGCGCCACCTGCTTGGGCACGGTGTCGGTGGTCATGATGGCGCGGGCGGCCTCGTCGCCGCCGCCCAGGCCGCCGGCCATGTCCTGCACGATGGTGTGCACGCCGGCGAGCACCTTGTCCATCGGCAGCCGGTCCCCGATCAGGCCCGTGGAGCACACCGCGACCTCGATGGCGCCGGTCTCGGTGCCCCAGTCCGACAGGGCGGCCGCGACGGCCTCGGCGGTGGCGTGGGTGTCCTGGAACCCGCCCGGCCCGGTGCAGGCGTTCGCGCCGCCGGAGTTCAGGACGACCGCGCGCAGCCGCCCGGTCGCCAGCACCTGCTGGCTCCACAGCACCGGCGCGGCCTTGACCTTGTTGCGGGTGAAGACGCCGGCGGCGCCGTAGTCGGGGCCCTCGTTGAACACCAGCGCCAGGTCCGGGTTGCCGGACGCCTTGATGCCGGCGGCGATACCGGCGGCCCGGAAGCCGGCGGGCGCCGTCACGCCCTGCTCGCGCAGCAGCCGCGCGTCCGCGTTCGTGGCGGTCACGGCGCCACCCCGACCACCGGCAGGCCGTCGGTCTCCGGCCAGCCCAGGGCCAGGTTCATCGACTGCACGGCGGCGCCGGCGGTCCCCTTGACCAGGTTGTCGATGGCGGCGATCGCCACGAACGTCTGCGCCGCCTCGTCGACCGCCACCGCGACGTGGGCGGCGTTGCTCCCGATGACCGCGCCGGTGCGCGGCAGCTGCCCCTCGGGCATCAGGTAGATGAACGGCTCGGCGTCGTAGGCCTTTTCGTAGGCGGCCCGCAGCGCCGACAGCGGCGCGCGGGTGCGCGCGGTGCAGGTGGCCAGGATGCCGCGCGAGGTGGGGATGAGCACCGGGGTGAACGACACGGTCACGTCGTGCCCGGTGACCGCGCCCAGGCCCTGCGCGATCTCCGGGGTGTGCCGGTGCGCCCCGGCGATGTTGTAGGCCCGCGCCGAGCCGATGACCTCGGCGCCGAGCAGGTCGGTCTTGGCGGCGCGGCCGGCGCCCGACGTGCCGCTGACGGCGACCACCGTGACGGCCGGTTCGATCAGGTCCTCGGCCATCGCGGGCAGCAGGGCCAGCAGCGCCGCGGTCGGGTAGCAGCCGGGCACCGCGATGCGGCGGGCGCCGCGCAGCCGGTCCCGCGCGCCGGGCAGCTCCGGCAGCCCGTAGGGCCAGCTGCCGGCGTATCCGGTGCCGTAGAAGCGCTCCCAGGCGGCGGCGTCGGTGAGGCGGAAGTCGGCGCCGCAGTCGACGATCACGGTGTCGGGGCTCAGCTGTTCGGCCAGCGCGGCCGAATGGCCGTGCGGCAGCGCGAGAAACACCACGTCGTGGTCGGCGAGCAGGGCGGCGTCCGTCGGTTCGACGACGCGCTGGGCCAGCGGGGTCAGGTGCGGATGGTGCTCACCGAGCGCGCTGCCGGCGCTGGCCGCGGCGGTCACCGCCCCGATCGCCAGGCGCCCTCCCGTGTAGGCGGGGTGCCCCAGCAGGAGCCGCAGGATCTCCCCACCCGCATAGCCGCTGGCGCCGGCAACCGCAACCCTCAACACGTCGGCCATCCCGCCGATTCTGCATGGTTATGCAATGCTTTGCAAATCCATTACTGAGCGCGGAGGACGGCGCCCACCGCCTCGGCGGCGCGCCGGACGGCGGCGTCGCGGGCGGCGCTGGCGTCATCCTCGGTGAGCGTGCGGTCGGGCGCGCGGAACCGCAGCGCGAACGTCAGCGACTTGCGGTCCGCCCCCACCTGGGGCCCGGTGAAGACGTCGAACAGTTGCAGGTCTTCGAGCAGCTCGCCGGCGCCCTCGCGGACCGCATCGGCGACGGCCTGGGCCGGGACGTCGGCGGCCACCACCAGGCTGAGGTCTTGGAAGACCGCCGGGAAGGGCGAGACGCGGGGCGCGGGCAGCGCGGCGACCAGCGGGATCGCGTCGAGGTCGAGCTCCAGGGCGCAGGCGCCCTTGGGCAGCCCGGACCGCTCGATCACGGCCGGATGCAGCTGCCCGGCGTGGCCCACCGCCGTCGGCCCGACGAGCACCTCCGCGCATCGGCCCGGGTGCCACGGCAGGTGCTGCGCGGCCCGCAGCCGCACCTCGACGCCGCAGGCCCGGGCGATGGTGCGCACGGCCTCGAACGCGTCGGTGGCGTCGGCCCGTCGCCCGGGGCCCCAGGGACCGCGCTGCTCGCGCAGCCCGGCCAGCACGGCGGCGACGTGCTGCGGCTGCCGCGGCAGCGACGCGTCCAGCGCGGCGATCTCGGCGTCGGTGGGCCGCCGGTGCACGGGGACCAGGTCCACGGCGCGGGTGTGCTCGGTCGGCTGAACCACCTGCGCCAGGGCGTACAGGGCGATGTCGCCGAGGCCGCGGGACACGTTGCGGCTCAACGCCTCCAGCAGCGCGGGCAGCAGCGTGGTGGCCAGGTGGGGCCGGTCGGCCTCGAGCGGGTTGAGGACGGTCGTCGTCGCGCGGCGCGGGTCGTCGGCCGGCAGCCCCCATAGGTCGAACACCCCCGCCGGCAGGAACGGCGTGGGCAGGATCTCGACGAAGCCGGACTGGGCCAGCGACTTGCCGACCGCGCGGCGGCGCAGCTGCGCCGCCGTGAGGCCGCGACCGGCCGGGGCGGCCGGCAGCACCGACGGCACGGCCTCGAGCCCCTGCAGCCGCAGCACCTCTTCGACCAGGTCGGCGGCCTGCAACAGGTCGGGGCGCCAGCTGGGCGGGGTCACCCGCAAGGCGTCGCCGGCGCCCGCAACGGCGGCGCCCACCTGGGTGAGCCGCCGGGCGGTGGTGCCGGGCGGGTAGGCGACCCCGGCGATGCGGTCGGGCAGGTCGGCGGCGATCCGGATCGGCGCGCCGCTCCAGTCGTCGACCGGCGGGTCACCGCGCCAGTCGGTCAACGCGTCGGACACCACGCCGCCGGCGATGTCGGCGAGCAGGGCGGCGCACCGGTCCAGGGCCGTCACCGAGATCGCCGGGTCCACGCCACGCTCGTAGCGGCGGGCGGCCTCGCTGGGCAGGTGCAGCCTGCGCTGGGTGCGCGACACGGCCGCGGCGTCCCAGACCGCGGCCTCGAGCAGGACGTCGGTGGATTCGGGGCGCACCTCGGTGGTCGCCGCGCCCATCACCCCGCCGATGGCGGCGACCGCGACGTCGTCGGTGATCAGGACGTCGGCCGGATCGAGCCGCCGCTCGACGTCGTCGAGGGTCACGACGGTCTCGCCGGCCCGGGCGAACCGCACGGTCAGGCCGCCGGTGATGCGGGTGCGGTCGTGCGCGTGCAGCGGGTGGCCGAGTTCGAGCATCACGTAGTTGGTGACGTCGACCGCCGGGGAGGTGGCCCGGATGCCGGACAACAGCAGCCGCCGCTGCAGCCACCACGGCGACACGGCGGTGGGGTCGATGCCGGAGACCGGGCGCAGCGCGAACCGGCGCACCCCCGTGTCGGCCTGCACCGTGAGCGGCCAGGCCTCGCCCGACACGGGCAGGGGCTTGACCACCTGGTCGCTGGCCGGGTCGACGAACTCCAGGTCGTAGGCGCAGGCCACCTCGCGCGCCAGGCCGCGCACCGACAGGCCGTAACCGCGGTCGGGCGTGATGGCCAGGTGGAACACCACGTCGTCCAGGCCGAGGACGGCGACCCCGTCGGCGCCCGGTTCCGCGGTGCCCGGCGGCAGCACCAGGATGCCGGAATGGTCGGCGCCCAGGCCCAGCTCGGCCGCCGAGCAGATCATGCCGTCGGAGGTCCGGCCGTAGGTCTTGCGGGCGGCGATGGTGAAGTCGCCGGGCAGCGTGGTGCCGGGCAGCGCCGCGACCACCAGGTCGCCGACCGCGAAATTGGTGGCGCCGCAGACGATGTCGCGGTCCTGCGGCTCGCCAACGTCCACGCGACAGGCCCGGATCGGCTTCTTGAAGCCGGTGAGCTCCTCGATCGCGGTGACCCGGCCGACGGTCAGCGGGCCGGTCACCGGCCCCGGGGTGCTGACCTCTTCCACCTCGTGGCCGACGCGGATCAACGCCTGCTCGAGGTCGGCCGGCGTGGCGTCCCACCCGGGCGCGCCGGCGGTCACGACCTCGCGCAGCCAGCTGTACGGGATGCGCATCAGGCGCCCACCCCGAACGGCAGGGAGAACCGGACGTCGCCCTCGACCATGTCGCGCATGTCCGGGATGCCGTTGCGGAACTGCAGGGTGCGCTCCAGGCCCATGCCGAACGCGAAGCCGGAGTAGGACTCGGGGTCGATCCCGGCGGCCCGCAACACGTTGGGGTGCACCATGCCGCAGCCGCCCCATTCCACCCAGCCGGCGCCGCCCTTCTTGCCCACGAACCAGACGTCAACCTCGGCGGAGGGCTCGGTGAAGGGGAAGAAGTGCGGGCGGATCCGGGTGCGGGCCTCGGGCCCGAACTCGGCGCGCGCCAGCGCGTCCAGCGTGCCCCGCAGGTGCGCCATCGTCAGGCCGCGGTCCACCGCGAGGCCCTCGACCTGGTGAAACACCGGCGTGTGCGTGGCGTCGAGCTCGTCGGTGCGGAAGGTGCGGCCGATGGAGACGATGTAGACGGGCAGGTCGCGGTGCAGCAGCGCGCGCACCTGCACCGGCGAGGTGTGGGTGCGCAGCAGCTGCCGGGAGCCCTCGGGCGCGACGTAGAAGGTGTCCTGTTCGCTGCGGGCCGGGTGGTCGGCCGGGAAGTTCAACGCGTCGAAGTTGAACTGCTCGGTCTCGACCTCGGGGCCCTCGGCCAGCTCCCACCCCATCGCGACGAAGGTGTCGGCGATGTGCTCGGCCAGGATCGTGATGGGGTGCCGGGCGCCGACCGGCTGCCGGGTCGACGGCAGGGTGACGTCGATGCTCTCGGCGACCAGGACGGCGGCGTCCCGCTCGGCCCGCAGCGCGGCGAGGCGTTCGTCGAACGCCCGCTGGGCGTCGCCGCGGGCCGCGTTGACCCGCTTGCCGGTGTCGGCGCGCTGCTCCTTGGCGACGGTGCCGAGCGCCTGGCGCGCCAGCGCCAGCGCCGCTCGGTCGCCGAGGTGGTCGGTCTTCGCGCGGGCCAGGGCCTCCAGGTCGCCGGCCGACGCGAAGGCCTGCCGGGCGGCGCTGACCGCGCGCGCCAAGGCCTCCGGCGACAGGTCGACGGGTTGATCACCCACGCGGCGACACACTCCTTGCTGACGGGATTGTCCGGGCTGGGCGGACGAGTGCTGATCATAGTGATCCGCCGCGGGTGGCCCTGCGGGCGCGTGGCGGCGGCCGCTCAGCCGGTGACGGCGGTCAACGCGGCGTCGCCGTCTGCTGGTGCCGCCGCATCGGCGCGGCCGCCGGCGAACGTCGCCAGCTTGTGGGCGAGGAACGCGCCCAGGATCCCGAACACCGGCGCGGCCGCCATGGTGCCCCAATGGTGGGCCAGCACCAGGAAACCGAAGCCCGACGACGCCACCAGCATCAGGCACCGCACCGGGGTCCAGTGGATGGGCTGCCGGAGCCGGGCGGAGACCAGCACCCCGAGGATGACGGCGACGGTGTGCCCGGCGTCGGTGAAGTCACCGCCGATCACCGCCGACGCGATGCCCGCCGCCACCCACCAGCCGACCCAGGCCGCGCGCCAGGGCTTCGGGATGACGGCCGTCATGGCGCCCAGCACCGCCAGGGCGCCGTAGCTCATGCCCACGTCGCTGGCCCGGGTGACCGACGTCGGCAGCCAGCCGAATTCGACCGCGGCGGCCAGGGCGGCCGCCACCAGCAGAGTCGCGCCGACGTGGCCGACCAGGAAGGCCACCACCAGCCGGATGGTGCGCAGGTGCAGCTCCGCCAGCGCCAGCAGGCAGGTCAGGAACGGCAGCCAGAAGTACAGCGGTCCGGCGTCGACGACCAGCGCGCTGCCCAGCAGCGTCCCGACGTGCCCGTGGGACAGGTTGTGCACGTTGGTGCTGGCCCGCTGCACGATGACGTCATGCGTGTGGGGCCCGAGCGCCAGGAGCGCGCAGCTGATGGCAAGCAGCAGCCCCGCGTACCCCACCGTGAATCGCACCCGGGCAAGCCGGGAGAACAGGCCCCCTAACATTGCCGTCCATTATTCCTGCGCGTTTGTTTCGCCCGTGTCATCAGAGCCTGACAACTCCCTTAGAGTCCTGAGGCGATAGATCGCCAGATCGGCCGGTATCCCGGCGGGTTTCGGCCCGAAAACCGGCTTCCGTGCGCGTTTGGCCTCGACGCCCAACGCATCCAGCTCGCTTTGCGGGATCTGGTCCAACGTCGCGCTCGACACCATGATTCCGCCCTTGGTGGCGCGTTCCATCACCCGCGCGGCGATGTTGACGTCGACGCCCAGCCAGTCCGCCGCCAGCCGCTGCGGGCGCCCGGTGTGCACCCCGACCCGCATCCGCGGCGTGTGCCCGGCCACCTCCACCGACCGCAGCGCCTGCTTGGCCGCCAGCACGGCCCGCACCGCGACCGTCGGGTCGCCGAACACGGCCATGATCCCGTCGCCCATCCGTTTGACGATCTGGCCACCGGCGTCGAGCAGCGGCGGCTCGATGGCCCGCGCCACCTGCCGCAGCAGCGTCAGGGCGGCGTCGTCGCCCGCCTGCAGCGACCACGTCGAGAAGCCGACCAGGTCCGTGAACACCAGCGTCACCTCGGGGTTGGCCGGGCGCCGGGCGACGGTCTCGCTGAGCGCCTGCCACAGCTGCAGGACGCCGAGGCTCACCTCCCGTGACACCGCGTCGCGGTCGCCTAACAGCCGATCGGCCGCCCGCGCGGCCGCGCGCGGGCCACCGTCGCCGGCCATCGACAGCGGGTCACCGAATTCCGGGTCGCCGGGCAACAGGCGGCGCGCGCGCCGGATGAACGCCACCGCGCCGGGGCTGTGGTTGCGGTTATGCAGCCACTGCGTCGCGGTGTGCACCGACACGGCGGGACCGTGGGATTTCGCGGCGGAGGTCGACGTGCGCGTGGCTTCGTCGGGCTCACCCGGCTCCGAGTCGCGACGCGCGAGTTCCACTCGGCCAGGTTATTTGGTTTCGCGAGAGGCAGGCAACGAGGCCCTCGTCAGGTGTGTCACATCTCGCAGCGAAGCGCCTGATCACGGCGGTGCCACACCGGAACGCAGGCTCGGTAACACCGCGGGCGGGTCGTGGACAACGTTCGTTGTCAAAGTTATCGTGGGCCAAGGAGGTCGCGATGACTGGCATACCCACAACGTCCGCCGACCCGCTCGGCCCAGAGTCGTTGACCTGGAAGTACTTTGGCGATCTGCGGACCGGGATGCTGGGCGTCTGGATCGGGACCATCCAGACGATGTACCCCGAGCTCGGCGCGGGCGTCGCGGAACACTCCATCCTGTTGCGCGAGCCGCTGCAGCGGGTGGCGCGCTCGGTGTACCCGATCATGGGCGTGGTCTACGACGGCGAGCGGGCCGCGCAGACCGGGCGTCAGATCACCGACTACCACCACACCATCAAGGGGGTGGACGACGCCGGCCGCCGCTACCACGCCCTGCACCCCGAGACCTTCTACTGGGCGCACGCCACGTTTTTCATGCTGGTGATCAAGGTGGCCGAATACTTCTGCGGCGGCCTGACCGAGGCCGAGAAGCGTCAGCTCTTCGACGAGCACGTGCAGTGGTACCGGATGTACGGCATGAGCATGCGGCCGGTGCCCGGCTCCTGGGAGGAGTTCTGCGAGTACTGGGAACGGGTGGGCCGCGACGTGCTGGAGGTCAACCAGGCGACCCGGGACATCTTCGACATCCGGATCCCCAAGCCGCGCTTCGTGCTGATGCCGACCCCGCTGTGGGACCAGCTGTTCAAGCCGCTGGTCGCCGGGCAACGGTGGATCGCGGCGGGCCTGTTCGAGCCCGCGGTCCGGGAGAAGGCGGGCCTGCACTGGACGCCGGGCGACGAGGTGCTGCTGCGCCTGTTCGGCAAGTGCGTCGAGCTGGCGTTTCTGGCGGTCCCCGACGAGATCCGGCTACACCCGCGGGCGCTGGCCGCCTACCGCCGCGCGCAGGGCCGACTGCCCAGCGACGCGCCGCTGGCCCAGGCGCCGTCCTTCATGGCGCCGCCGCGGGATCGCCGCGGGCTGCCGATGCACTACTTCCCGCCGCCGGCCCGGCCGGCGAAGGCGCTGATGGAGCGGGCCGGGTCGCTGGTGCACACCACGCTGTCGCTGACCGGGCTGCGGGTGGCGCGGGGCCGGCGGCCGGCTACGGCCGCGTGAGGACGCCCAACGCCCGGGCGCTCTGATACAGGCAGACGGCGGCCGCGGCCGCCACGTTGAGGCTCTCCGCGCCGCCCGCCATCGGGATGCGGATCCGATGGTCGGCGGCGGCGGCGATCTCGCCGGGCAGCCCGTGGGACTCGGGGCCGAACAGCCAGGCCGCCGGCCCGGTCAGCAGGGCGTCCGCCTCGTCGAGGCGGGTTTCGCCGTCGACGGTGGTGGCGAGCACCCGCAGCCCGGCGCCCCGCAACGCCGCCACGGCCGCGCCGGCGTCGGGCGCGACGACGACGGGCAGCGAGAAGA
>NZ_LZKC01000443.1:0-33377 GCF_001672685.1 Mycobacterium sp. E2462 | reverse complement strand
CGGCAGTGCGCAAGGACCCCGTTGTCCAACGATGAAGATCGCCGGGTCGAGAATCCGACGCCGTCCCGGGCCGGGGCGCCGCCAAGTCACGATTTGTCGCCGCGGCATTGCAGACGATCGCGACGGCTGGCCGCCCCGATCGTCAACCCGCACGCCGCGCGCCCGGCCCCGGCCTGGGAACGGTGTCGCGGGCGGTCAGTCCTGTGTGGTTGGCCGAACAACGGAGATCGACCTTGACGAGTTGGCCGCAATCTCGATGGGTGATTTCCACGGCAGGGCCCTCGGGGTCGGCCACCCAGCGGTCGCCCCATTGCATCAGCGCGACCAGCGCGGGGAACAGATCGATACCCGCCTCGGTCAGGCGGTATTCGTTGCGCTGACGGGCACCGGGCTCCTGGTATGGCGAACGTTGCAGCAGGCCGTGTTCAACCAGCGTATTGAGCCGGTCGGTCAAAAGGTTTCGGGCGCATCCGATGCCGGCGTGAAACTGCTCGAAGCGACGCGCTCCGTAATACGCCTCGCGCAGCACCAAAAACGTCCACTTCTCGCCGACGATCTCCAACGTGCGCTTGGCCGAGCAGTTCTCGCCGCTCCACTGTGAACGATCGAAATCCATGGCGGTAGTCTAGCTGAGTTTAAGATCGCTATCGAGCTACGCGGGTGGCGGCGACACCGACGGCGGAGGAATACATGAGGGCACTGCACTTCATCGCCAAGCGGACCATCGAATGGCGAGAACATCCCGACCCGCAGATCGAGGCAGCGACTGAGGCGATCGTGCATCCGCTCGCCTCGACCACCTGCGACCTCGACCGCAGCATCATCGCCGGCGCAGTCGATTTCGGGAGCGACTACCCGATCGGGCACGAATGCGTGGCAGAGGTGATCGCGATCGGCGATCAGGTACGCAACGTCGAACCCGGCGACGTGTGCGTGGTGCCGTGGCACATCAATTGCGGTACGTGTGGCCAGTGTCGACTCGGCCTGACCGCCGCCTGCACCGCCGTCCCCGGCTTATCGGGTTACGGTGCTCCCATCGGCGGCGACTGGGGCGGACTGTTCTCCGATCGCGTTCGCGTCCCGTTTGCCGACGCCATGCTGACCAAGCTGCCGCCAGGTGTGGATCCGGTCCGCGCCGCGAGCTGCAGCGACAACTTGACCGACGCGTATGTCGCGGTATGGCGGGGTCTTTCGCGGCGCCCGGGCGCTCCTGTGCTGGTCTTGAACAGCCTGCCCAGTCTTGGGCTGTTCGCGGTGCAACACGCCCTCGCGTTGGGCGCCGCGGCGGTGACGTTTGTCGACGCCAAGGAGGAGCGCCGCGAGTTGGCACGCGGCCTCGGCGCCACGGTGTTCTCTCGGGTCGACAGCGGCCGGGACCACGGCAAGTATCCGGTGGTCGTCGGCGCGGCGCCCGGGCCCGCTCTGCTCGCGGAGGCCATCAGATGCGTCGCTCCCGGCGGCCACCTGTCGAACGTCGCGATGGTGTTCGGCGACGCTCCGGTTCCCCTGTGGGACATGTATCAACGCGACATGACGTTCGCCACCGGCTTCGTGAGCGTGACACCGCATCTGGAGACGCTGCTCGGGCTGCTGGGCAGTGGACGCCTCGATCCAAGCGCAGTCGTGACCGAACACGATTGGGTGGACGCTCCGCACGTTCTGCTGGAGCCTTACGCCAAGCCGGTCCTCGTGGCACCATCCCTCATGCGGGCGTGACCATCCGATCCCGCACGCTATGCCGTGCCCGGCCCACAACCCCTGAGTCACACCAGGTCCACCGCTCTTGGCGGCGAGGGCGCCGTCGGCTTGCGCCTTGCGACGAGCGCGACCGGCGGTGCGCTGCCGCGCCACCCATCAGCCCTACTGGTATGTGCGAGCGCTGCAGGACATGCCGGACGGACGACACCGTCGACTCGACGTGCCGCAATTCCGGCCGCTACCGCCGCGGCAGGTGCTGAATCTCGCTCAGCTCCGTCGCCCGGCCGAACAGGTGGCCTTGCGCGAGCCCACATCCGGCCGCGAAAACGGTCTGGGCCTGCTCCGCGGTTTCGATCCCTTCCGCAATCACGCTGACGCCCAGCGCTTTACACAGTCCCATCACCGAGCGATACAGCGTGAGATTTCGACTGGGCTCGACGCCCATCGCCAATCCGCGGTCCAGTTTCACGATCTGAACCGGTAACTCGTGCAGATACGTCAGCGAGTTGTATCCCGCACCGAAGTCGTCCAAGGCCACCCTGACGCCCAGATCGTTCAGGCGCCGAATCGCCGCCGCACCCTCGAAGAGATCAACGACGGGAACCGTTTCGGTGATCTCCAGGACGACCCGTTGCGGGGACAGGCCGTGGCGGGCCAGGGTGCGGCTGATGAGCCGTTCCAAGTCGGAGCTGCCCAAGCGGGCGGCTCCGATGTTGACATGGACGTCGACCGCGAGGCCGGACGCCTGGATATCCGCACATGCCTGGTCGAGCACCAGCGCGTCGAGCTCCGCCCCCAGACCGTTGGCTTCGGCCAGCGAGACAAAGGTTTGGGGAGGAATGTGAATCCCGCTGGGAGTGGTCCAGCGGGCAAGCGCCTCCACGGCGACCGGGGTGCCCTGTGGTAGGCCGACGATCGGTTGGTAGCGAAGCCTAAAGCCTTGGGGTGCCTGACCTTTCGCCTGCCTGAGCGCGGTGGGAAAGTCCTCGATTACGCTGAACGCCGGCCGGTAGACCACCGCGGTATCCTTGCCTAGCCGCTTTCCGGTGTACATCGAGATATCGGCCTGCCGGAGAAGATCGTCGGAGGTCTGCCGCACCCCATCGGTCGCGGGACTGACCAACCCCATACTGGCGCGCACCCGCACCGAAGTGCCGTGTATCGAGAAGGGGCCGCGAAGCGCCACTCGTAGTCGATCGGCGACCAGCTCGGGCGCCGCCACGACACCGGCGATGAGGATCGCGAATTCGTCGCCGCCGATGCGGGCCAGTGTGTCCTCGGCGCGAAGGCAACTGCGCAGCCGCGCGCTGACCGCGCACAGCAACTCGTCACCGGCGGCGTGTCCGAATCGGTCATTGACCTCCTTGAAGTCGTCGATGTCGACGAAGATCAACACGAAGGGCCCGTCGCGTATCGCGTCATCCAGCCGCTGAGCCAATAGCAACCGATTGGGCAGGTCGGTCAGCGCATCGTGGTGCGCTTGATGGGTCAGTCGCTGTTTTGCCTCGATGAGCTGTTTGGTGAGCGTGCGCTGCACTCGCATCGCCACCCAGTACCGGGTCGACACGAGCACCGCCATCGCGACGTAGGTACCGATGAACGTGGGGTCGACGCGGCGTCCGATGAGCTCGTGAAAAGTGACCAGAGCGGTGCTGCCCATGAACCCGACGTAGGGCAGGGTCAGCTGCGCCCAGTTGGTGGGCGTCTCTTCGCCGGACTCTGCGACAGGTCGGGCACCGAAATCCGCGAGGCTCCACGCGATGAGCAGCGGAGCGAGGACAAACCCGGTGCCGACCCAGAGGTCCAGCCGCGTCACTTCCACGCTGCGGAGGTAGGCCAGCAGGCGGTCCGACGAGGCCAGGGTCATGACCGCTCCCGCGAGCAGCACGTAATTGGTCCGCCCCGGCCGATCGAGCGGGTACCACATGGCCACGAGAACAGCGGTCACCACCACGACCAGCTCGACCGCTGCGATACCGACCACGACTGGAGCGTTGGTCGACCGCGGCAGCGCGGCGCCGTGCATGGCCCCCAACCGAGCCACATAGACCAGGTGAAAGAACGCCAATGCTGCCAACGTTCCGTCCAGGCCGACGGTGACGATGCCCTGCCGGCCCCGCAGCGCCGGGCCCGCCCCATGGCCGGATCGGACGAGGCACACCAGCGCCACCGCGAACAGCAGTCCCGCCACGAAATAGCCGACGACGGCCGCTATCGGCGCGGTGGCACCGTCATCGGCTATCCGGACCGGTTGGGAGACAGCCTCGGCGGCAAGGAATACCGCGATTGCGGCGAGCAAGCTGACTCGCCACCACCGCGCCAAGCCGCGCACCCGCCGAACGACGCGAAGCCCGACCAGCATTGCGGCGACGCACACGGTCGCTTCGAGACCGAACTGTGCCCGCTGCGCCATCACGGTCCCCCACAGGCCGAGCGCATTGAACGCTGCCGTAACGACGACCACAGCAGACAGCGCGCCGCAGAAGCGGCGGCTCAGAAACGACAACGCGCCCCCTCAAGCCCGCGGTAGATCGTGCACATCCTGGCAGAACGGCGCGGCACCGGGACCGTTATCGGCAGATCAGGGAATTCAGTACCGCCGCGCGCAGCCGCGCCGCCCGGCTCCTTGGCTCGGTGAACCGCGACGCAGCGCCCTAAGCCTGTGGCAGGATCGGGCCGTGACCGCCGGGGGCGTGCGAAAACCGATCGCCGGCAGCCGCAACTGTGTGCGGGGGTGGGTGTCCCTGCTGCTCGTCGCAGGCTTTGCCACGGGGTGCACCGCAATCGTCGGCGGGGCGGCGCGGCCCGCGCCGGGCCTCGTCCCCCGTCCGCTCACCGGCCGGGAGGTCGAACGGGCCCTTCTCGACAACGCGGAGTTGAACCGAGCTTTCGGGCAATCGTTCAAGACCGATCCCGATCAGCCCGGGGGTTTCGGCGGTAGCGAGCTTCTGCAGGAGAACGCCCAGACGCCTCCCGATTGCGGCGGCGTGGTCGATCCGCTCCTCAAGGACAGCTATGCGGGTTCGGAGGTGCGGGCGGTTGCCACCAGCGATTGGATGTATTCCAGCCCGAACCCCGCGGCGATCGCCGTGCAGGAGGCGGTAGTGGCGTTGCCCGACGCACGGGCAGCCGACGCCGCATTCAGCGCGTTGGCCCGTCGCTGGCGTTCGTGCGGCGGTGCGACGATGACCATCGGCGGTGACCCCAACTTCACCTCCCGGGTCGGCTCCATCGCCGAAAAGAATTCGGTGCTCTCCGCCCCGATCGACGACATCAGCAGTTACATGACGATGCCGGAAGCGCGAGCCGTCGGTGTGCGGGTCAATTGCCTCTTGGAAGTGAAAGTCGTCTATTATGCCAGCGCGGACCGTGACGGCTCGTCTGCCCACACCGCCACCGCCGTCGACGTCGCCCAGTTGCTGATGCAGAAGGTCAGCTCTCTGACGTGATTACGCCGCGCATGGTGACGAGGCGCCGCAAAGAGGGTGACGGTGTCCGCGTGGTGTCCGCTACGCCGTAGGAACGTGCCCCGCGATCTTCTGGGCGATTTCAGCGCCCCGCTGACCGACGTCATCGGCGCAAGCGCTCACGTCGATGACGATGTTGTTGGCTGCCGTCAACGCCCGTTGGCACGCCCATCCGCGCCCGTTTTCCTGGGTCCGCGTGATCGTCAGGACGCCGTCGCGGGCGGTGGCCTTACTTAGCTCCCAGTAGTGGGGACCGGTATCCCCGGGGTCATGAAGATCGACACGCCGGTTGTCGCATCGTGACCAGCTGGTCACCTGGCCGGCGTAGAAGTTGTTGGCGCCGAGCGCTTCTGGGAACGCGATCACGGCCTGATAGGCGATATGGTCGGCGTTGTCACGGCGGTCCTTGAGTACCTCTTCGCGCATGGCGGTCCATCCGCTGCCTTGGTAGTTGTAGTCCTGCGCTTCTGCCCACACCAGGCATCCGTCGTCGAGCGGGGCATTGGTGTACATCGTCTTTCGCGAGTCGACGACCTCCAGGCGGGCACCCATGATGGCGTCGAAATCGCGGTTGTCGAGCAGCAAACCCGATAGTGCGGACGCCGGCAACGGCCGGGGAGCGTGCCCGAGCGTCGGTGCCGCGACACCCCTGCCGACAGTGGTAACCGTGCATCCCGTCACCACGGCACTCCACGCGATCACTAGCAGCGCCTGCCATGACGTCGCTGTCCGCTTCACAACCTTCACCCCCACGCCGCTGCATTCTCAACTCGGCACTTTATTGTCGACCCACGACGCCTGGTGCACGATGTGTTTCGGTAAGCCGGCCGGTCGATGACTCGCAGAACAGCTAGGTGGTCAGGGCTGGTGGCTGCGCCGGGGAGCACCCGGCAACCCGACGCGCTCGAGGGAGCCCGGAATGACCGTGTGGACGCCTGGCGCGACGCTGTTCGGCAGAATCCTGCTCGCCTTCTTCGCAGCGGCGTGGGGAGTGGTTGCCGACGTGTGCGGCGAACAATCTCGCGCCGACACCGCGTCGGTCTACCACTTCTCCTGCGCGTGGGCCTCGTTGACGGCCGATTTCGCTGATCGCGACAACCTGCCGCAATCGCCGGATCCCCCGGCCGAGTGGTACCGCACCGACGCCGACGGCCGCTACGTCAATCACGGATGGGGGCCGAACGCCGACGCCCTGCCGGCACCGGCCGTCCCGCAAGGTGCGGGCTGCGATTCCGCGACATGGCGGCGCGAACGCATCGTCGCGGTGTCCCTGCGCTACGTCAATACGCCCGGTAACCCGCTGGCGCTGCAGTATCGGCATCACCACATCCCCGGGTGGGACCCCTCCTCCACGACCTACGCGGGCGCCGTCCCGGAGAATCCGGACCCGGACGCCCCGCCGGACTCGACCGCCTGGGCCGCCGGGGCCGGCCTGGACTGTTCCAACCTCACCGCCTGGGTCTACAACTACGGCCTCGGAATCAAGTTCGGCGGCAATGTGCATCGGCAGTGGGAGGGAACCGCCGGCCCGATGGGCCTGCGGATCTCCGCGGCGGGCCCGTTCGAACCCGGCGATCTGATATTCCTACACCCGAACGGCGACCAGAGCCAGGCATCGCATGTGGTCATCTACATCGACGAGGAACACATCATCGACAGCCGGGTCAATGCCCAAAGCCTGGCCGGGGTGCAGGTTCGCCAGCGTCGCGGCTGGTATCGCGACGCCGTTCTGGGCGCCTGGCGTCCGATCGACTGACGCAAGCCAGCGCTGTCGTCGGCGAGCGCCGGTGAAAGCGAACGCTTCTGCTTGAGGAATCGTCCTCAAGGTGAGTAGCTGAACAGAGCTGCGCCCGCGCCTGAATGGAGTGACCATGACCGAGCCCGCCTTTCCCGACGTGCGGTGGGGCCGCGACCCCGGCCCGGCCGTCATGAAAGTAATCACCGGGTTTCTCGGATCGAAAGGCGGCGCCTGGCTCCTGCGTCACTTGACGGCAGTTGACGCTAGGGTCCTGCGGAACACCGCGGGCCGGCGTACCCTGCTGGGGCCGTTCGGGGTCCCCCTGCTGCTGCTCACCACCACCGGGCGAAAGTCGGGACGCCCCCGCCAAATCGCCCTGACCTACCTGCGCGAGGGCGACCGCCTGTTCGTCGTCGGCAGCAACTTCGGCCAACCGCAGCACCCCGCGTGGACGGCCAACCTGCTCGCTGAACCGAACGCCACCGTCGCCATCGGGGGTCAGGAAATCCCGATTCGCGCAACGCAACTCGCGGGCGCCGAGGCGGATCGCATCTATCAGGAATTCGTCAGTTACGCGGGCAACTACGGCGCCTACCGGGACCGCACCCGCCGCGAGATCCGCGTCTTCGCGTTGGCACGGCGGTAGCCGTCGAGCGGCGCGGTCAGC
Source organism: Mycobacterium sp. E2462 (assembly GCF_001672685.1). NCBI lineage: Bacteria > Bacillati > Actinomycetota > Actinomycetes > Mycobacteriales > Mycobacteriaceae > Mycobacterium > Mycobacterium sp. E2462. The sequence goes on along the minus strand of NZ_LZKC01000443.1, from coordinate 25,807 downwards.
GGGCTTGTCACCAAGGCAGCTCTGAGTGGCTGTTGACGAAGCTCCCGGTTGGGCCGTCGGCACCGATCTGGGCCATCCTGACGATCGCCTCGGCGCCCTCGGCCACCGTCTGGGTGCCCGTGTTGCCGTTCAAGTCCGTTTTGGTGAATCCGGGGTCCACCGCGTTGATCCGGATATGCGGCAACGCCTTGGCGTACTGCACCGTGATCATGTTCAACGCGGCCTTCGACGCCGGGTAGGCCACTCCGGGATACAAATCCGGCGGAGCGGGCGCCAACAGCGCCACCGATCCCAGGCCGCTGCTGACGTTGACCACCACCGGTGCGGCGGACCTCTCGAGCAGGGGAAGGCACGCGTGCAACATGCGCACCGTGCCGAACACGTTGGTTTCGAACGTCTTTCGCACTACCTCGGCGGTGACGTCGCGCGGACCGATGATCGCGTTACCGTCGGCGCGTTCCTCCACGGCCGCGTTGTTGATCAGTACGTCCAGGCCCCCGTCGGCTTCGATGACCTGAACCGCGGCCCGAACCGATGCCTCGTCGGTGATGTCCAACTGGATGGCTCGCCCGCCCACCTGCTCTGCGGCTTGGTGGCCGCGCCGAAGATCGCGACTGCCGAGGTACACCGAGTGTCCAGCCGCCGCCAACTGTCGAGCGGTTTCCAGGCCGATACCTTTGTTGGCACCTGTGATGAGTGTTGTCGTCATGCGTCTACCGTGCGCCGGGGCTCGGTACCCTTGCCAGCCGCCTCGTCTTCCTAGGATTGCGAATACCAGGACGTCGCGAGGCGACAGGCGCACAGTGGAAACATGGCGACCGCGGAATTCGGGCTGGCCCTGCGGCGATACCGCGACCGGGTGAGCCCGCAGGACGCGGGGCTTGCGGTCGGGGGGCGTCGACGCGCCAAGGGCTTACGCCGCGAGGAACTGGCCCAGTTGGCCGGGATCTCGGTGGACTACATCACGCGTCTGGAACAGGGCCGGGCCGTCAATCCGTCAGCGCAGGTCATCGAGGCGCTCGCTCGTGCGTTGCGGCTGTCGGCTCCCGAACGGGGCCGACTGTTCAACCTGGCCGGTCGGGTGCCCCCCGGCCAGGGCACTGTGCCGGCGTATATCCCGCCCGGGGTGCAGCGGATGCTCGACCGGCTCCGTGAGACGCCGGTGGCCGTCTTCGACGCCGCGATGACACAGCTGGTGGCTAGCCCGCTTTACGTGGCGCTGATGGGCGAACACGTCGGCGATGAGCGTAATGCGGTGTGGCGCAATTTCGTTGGGGCGCCCGGCCGGGTGCGGCATACGGCGGAGTCGCTGCTCGAGCTGCGGGCCGCTCAGGTTTCGACGCTGCGTGCGACCGCCCAACGCTACCCCGCCGACCAGAACGTCCGGCGACTCATTGACGAACTGCGTGCGCGAAGCGAGCTGTTCACCGAATTATGGGACGCCGAAGTGGTTGCGCCGCAACAGCTTTCGTCTCACAAGATCATCGACCATCCGCAGGTCGGTGCAATCACCCTCGACTGCGATGTGTTGACGGTGCCCGGCGCTGACCTCACGATCATGGTGTACACCGCCGACCCGAGTTCCGATGATGCCGAAAGACTGGCGCTGCTCGCGGTCGTCGGGACTCAGCCGTTCGCCCGTTAGCTCTCGGCGCGTCAGACGCGGCCGGGAGCCGGCGGGTCACCGGCCGCGGGCCGCTCCGCGACCGTTGGCGGCGGTGGTATCTGCGGTGGCCCCCCGCTATAGATATCGAGGTAGGGCGCGGCGTAGGGGTTTCGCCACGGCCGCACGCCGGCGCGGCGCTTGCGGGCGTACGTGATGATTACGACGCCGCAGCCGACCACGAGAAAGCTCAGCAACAACACCTTGCCAATGAGCAGCAGCGTGTCCATGAGGGGATTTTAGCCGCGGCGGCGGTCATCGGGGTGTGAACGAAGGGACGCTGCCCGGCCGGCGGATGACCGGAGCGGCGCGCCCGGACGTCATTCCCGCTGGTACTGCTGGGGTCGGAGGAGTTCATGTGGCGGCTGTGACTGCGCCACCCCCAACCGTCCCCCGACACCCGACCCGGTGAACGCGGTTTGTCGTCCGCGTGCCCTATGTTGGACCGTCCGAGCTATGACCGACAGGAACGGAGGGCACGTGCTGGACGACGACACCACGCTGTCGCCTGCCGACCTGCTCGAGCTCAATCGCGGCCTCCAGGGCTCCCCCACGATCCGCCTCCTGGCCGCGCTCAACCTCAACCTTTACGCCACCCTGATGGAGCGTCAGCTCAGCGGCGGCGTGGTGCCCGAGACCGACCTCGTCGTGCGCCTCGAGCGCGACCTGGCCGCGCTCGATCCGGCCGGCGAGCAGTCCGGGCTGGCGCTGATCAAGTCATGGGCCAGCCAAGGCTGGCTGCACCGGGTGGCCGACCAACGCTCCGGGATCGAGCGCAACCTGTGCTACCTGACCCAGGAGGCGCGCCGGGCGCTCGACTTCCTGCGCGGCATGCGGCGACAGGACACCATCGCGACCGGCGGCTCCATCAATGGCATCGCGGCGCGGCTCAAGCAGGTCGCCCTGCGGGTCGGCAACGACCCCTGCCGCGTCCGCGCCGGCATCGAGGCCGAAATCTGCGCGCTGCAAGCCGAACTCGATGCGCTCGATGACGCCGGACGCCCGGACGACCACGACGTCGACCTCACCGACGCCTACGATGAAGCCCACGCCATCGCCTTGCAGATGGAACGCCTGATCACCGACATCGGTCAGTACGGGACCATGATCGAGCGGGCCACCGCGGCCCTTGACGAGCCGATCGACAGCAACGTGGAGTACCGCGATCGGCAGCGTCGCATGTACGCCGACTACGAGGCCGCGTGGGATTCCCAGGGGCGCGACTCGCACCGCGCATTCCTGCGGATGATCAACGATCCCGACCACCGCGCCGAGTTCGAGGCCGATGTCGCCGCGGTCGCCGAAGCCCTGCCCGCCCTCGACCCGGCGCTGCGCAAGGTGATGGCCGGCTTCTTCGAGTTGGTCGGACACCAGATCGACGAGGTCGAACGCATCCAGCAGCGCTGCGCCCAACGCATCAAACGATTCACCGCCTTCGGTACCCTCGAACAGAGCCGCGGCGTGGCCCGTCAGCTCAACGAGGCTATCGGCGCCGCCCGCAACCTCCTGAAGTCCTCGCTGACCGATTCGCGGCTGGATATCGAGCTTCCCCTGGCCCGCCACGCCTTCACATCCGTTGGCGCGCTGAGCTTTCGGATTGGCGACCTCTCGAATCCCAAGCCCGCGCACGCGGCCGAGGGCGAGGTCGACCTGACCAGTTTCGCCGCCCTGACCACCCAGGTGGACGCGCCCGCGATGTCGGAGATGATCAATACGGCTATCGGCTCCGGTGCCGCGGTGTCGCTGCCGGACGCGGTGGCCATGCTCGAGTCGGCCTACCTCGGTCACATCATCGTGCTGTGGTCCTGGGCGCTCAAACAACCAGACTCCGGCACCGTGCCCGGATCGGCCACCGTGCGGTTCCGGTCACTCGACGGGCGCGACCGTGAGATGGAGGTGCCGCGCTTGCTGTTCACCGAACCGGTTTCCACCCCGCAAGGAGCGAGTGCATGACCGTCGATGAGATCGCGGACTACAGCGGCTTTTCGGCGCTGCCAGACGTCGACCAGACCGCGCGTGCGCCGCACCAGCGCCGGCCGCGCTTCGACGGCGACGTGTCCGAACTGCCCGACCGCGCCTGCTGGGCCTTACAGCAGCTGCTGACCCGCCGCTACCTCAGCGCCGAAACCGACCGCGACGTCTACACCTGGGTCTTGGAGTACCGGGCCCAGCTGTGCGTCAGGTTATCCGAACTCGACCTGTTGCTCCGCGTCGTCGAGGGCGCGGACGTGGCGTTCGTCGAACAGGCCCGCTACGAATCCGCCAGGGGCGTCAAGCTGTTGCGCCGCGAACCGCTGGGCACCTACGACTCGATTCTGGCCCTGCACCTGGCGCAGATGATGCGCGCCTCCGGGGACCAGGCCGTGGTGATCAGTCGTGACGAGATGCACGGCTTGTTCTCCGGGGTTCTCAATGACGTCGACCGCGACACCGTCACGTTTTCGGGGCGCATCGACGGCGCCATCGCGCGGCTGGCGTCGTTGGAAATTCTGCGCAGGACCCGCGACGACGAGGACAGCTACACGGTCAGCCCGGTCATCAACGCCGTGATGACGGCCTCGGTGATCGCCGAGCTGCAGCAGCAGTTCGAGATCCTGTTGGGCGGCGGCGCCCCCGACGGGACGGGTCTAGATGACGAGGGGGAAGCCGCCGATGACTGAACAGTTCCACCTGGCGCGCCTGCAGGTCGTCAACTGGGGCGTCTTCGACGGATACCATTCGATCCGGTTCAGCGAGGGCGGCGCACTGATCGCCGGCGCCTCCGGTAGCGGCAAATCGTCACTGCTGGACGCCATTTCGCTGGGCTTTCTGCCGTTCAACCGGCGCAACTTCAACGCCTCCGGTGACAACACCGCGGCGGGTTCGGGCGCCGGCCGACGCACCGTCGACAAATACGTACGCGGGGCGTGGGGGCAGCGCAGCGACGCCGGCACCAGCAAGGTCATGTACCTGCGGGGTGACGGCACCGCCTGGTCGGCGGTCGCCGTCACCTACCGCAGTACGACCGGCCGCACCGTCACCGGGCTCGTGCTCAAGTGGCTGACCGGTGAATCGCGATCGGATTCCTCGAGCCGGTATGCGCTGGCCGACGGCGATCGTGACATCGAGGACGTGTGCAACCGGTGGGCGGCCGGCCGTTTCGACGCGGCGGTGTTCAAAGACGACTGGCGGTTCTCCACCAAGGTGGAGTCGCAATACCTCGCGCAGCTCTACGCGACTATCGGCATCCGCGCCTCCGACGCAGCCCAGCAGCTGCTCGGCAAGGCGAAGTCGTTGAAAAGCGTTGGCGGGCTGGAGCAGTTCGTCCGCGAGTTCATGCTCGACGAACCCGAAAGCCTGGCCCGGCTGCCCGAGGCGCTCAAGCAGATCGACCCGCTAGTGGAGGCTCGCGAGCTGCTGGCCGTCGCGCAACGCAAACGCAAGATCCTCGGCGACATCGAGAAGATCCAGCAGCGCTACGCCTCGGAGTCGTCCGATCTGGGCATCATCGACCTCGTCGATCAGCCGATGGTCCGCGCCCACACCGATCACGTTCGACTGGCCCAGTGCCCGGTTCAGATCGCATCGCTCGACGCCACCATCGACCAGCTCGGCAACGAATACGAAGACGTCACCCGCCAGCTCAATCTGGCCAAGGCCGAAGGTGATTCGCTGAACGCGCAGATCAGCGGGTCCAGCGCCAGCCTCGGGCCGCTGCAATCCCAGGTGGCCGCCGCCGAGGCGCAGGCCGAGCAGGTGGCGCGCCGACGCGGCGCCTACGAAGCGATGCTGAACGCGCACGGCCTGGACGCGCCCGACACCGCCGAGGAGTTCTGGAACCTGCGCGAGGAACTCGGCACTCGGGCAACGGAATTGCTCGCCAAACTGGATCGCGGCCGCGAAGCCTCGACCGACGCGGAGTACGCGCAGAAGGTCGCCCGCATCGTCCGCGACGACGCGGCCAAGGAACTCAGACGCGTCGAGCACGTCGGGTCGGCACTTCCGGAGTTCGCGTTAGCGATGCGCGAACACATCTGCGCCGCTGTCGGGACCGACCCCGGCGAGCTGCCCTACATCGCCGAGTTGATGGACCTGCGGCCCGAGCAGAGTCGCTGGCGCGTCGCCGTCGAAAAAGTGCTGCGCGGGGTGGGCCTGCGCTTGCTGGTCCCGGACACCCACTACGAGGCGGTGTTGCGGTTCGTCAACGACACCAACATGGGCGGGCGGCTGCAACTGCATCACGTCCGCGCCAGGTTGGTCGGTGCCGAAGTCACCGAGGCCGACCCGAACACGTTGGGCGGCAAGCTGTTCGTGGTTGACCCGGCCCACGACTGCGCGGCCGAGGCCGCCGACGTCATCGCCGCCGCGGGGGATCACGTGTGCGTGGACACGCCGGACCTGTTCCCTCGGTTCCGGCGCGCCGTGACCGACACCGGGCTGTACAAGGACTCCGAGCGACTGGCCATCAAAGACGACCGTCGCCCGCTCAAACAGTCCGATTACCTCTACCAGGGCGACGTCGCCGCCAAGATCGACGCGCTGACCGTGGAGCTGGCCAAGGCGGAGGAGGCGTTTCGCCGAGCCCGCAGCGTCGCCGATGACATCGCCGCCCAACGCCAGCAGTGGCGGGACCGCGTCGCCGCGTTCAAGGCGATCTGTGATCAGTTCGAGCAGTGGACCCACGTCGACACCGAAACCGCCGACGGGCATGCCGATCGGCTCCGCGAGCAGTTCGAGTTGCTGCTGGCCGACAATCCAGACATCGAGGCGCTCACCGCCCGCGCCGAGGAGTGCTGGGAGCAGATCCAGGCGCTCATGACCCGGCGCGGCGCCATCCAGACCCGCCGCGACGACCTCGACGCGCGCCGGACGCGTCTCCTCGAGTTGCAGGAGCGGCTCGACCCGCCGTTCGTGTCCGAGCCGTTGACCGAGCTGCTCGATCGCTATGCCGCCGATATACCCGTGTCGCTGGACATGCTCAATCCCGAACCGCACAGCGACGCGGTGTTCACCGCAATCCGGCGCGAACGCGAACAACTTCGCGAGAGCCGCAGGCGCTCCTACGATGAGCTCGCGCGAATCCTCAACACGTTCGACACCGCGTTCCCCGACGCGATCCCCAACGACAGCGACGTGTTCGACGAGCGCGTCCACGACTACGTCGCGCTGTGCCGCCACATCGACGAACGGGAACTGCCCGAGGCCTACGAGCGGATGCTGCGCCTGGTCACCGAGCAGGCGCCCGACGCCATCCTGACCCTGCACCGCGTCGCCGAGCAGGAGGCCCGGCGGATCAGCGAGCAGATGGAACGCGTCAACACGGGTCTGAGCGCGGTGGAGTTCAACCGCGGCACCCGATTGACGTTGCGGGCCACGTCGCGCAGCCTCACCGCGGTCGCCGAACTCACCGAGATCGTCCGTGCCATCTCGCGGCGCATCGCCGAGGTCGGCCTCGGTGACAAGCAGGCCATCCTGGACCAGTACGCCGACATCGTGCGGCTGCGCAATCGATTGGCCTCGACCGCACCGGAAGACAAGGCCTGGACTCGCGACGCCCTCGACGTCCGCAACCGATTCACCTTCGACTGCGCCGAGTGGGATGTCAGCACCGGCGAGCTGATCCGGACCCACAGCAACGCCGGCGACAACTCCGGCGGGGAACAGGAGAAGCTGATGGCGTTCTGCCTCGCGGGGGCGCTGAGCTTCAACCTGGCCAACCCCGAAAGTGCGGACAACAGGCCGGTTTTCGCGCAGTTGATGCTCGACGAGGCGTTCTCCAAGTCCGACCCGCAATTCGCGCAGCAGGCGTTGCAGGCGTTCCGCAAATTCGGCTTCCAGCTGGTCATCGTCGCCACCGTGCAGAACGCCACCACCATTCAGCCCTACATCGACAGCGTGGTGATGGTGTCCAAACGCGAAGCGACCGGCCGCGGCGCCCGCCCCGTGGCGACCGTGACCACGAAGACGATCACGGATTTCACCGCCCTGCGCCACACGATGCGGGCCACCGCAACCGAGCGAGTGCCCGCCAGCGTGTGACGGCCCCGCGGCGCTACGTCGGCTCGGGGACGTGCGCCTGCCAGCGGGCGCGGCGCTCGCTGTCCGTCTCTTCCCACCACGGCGGAGTGCCGCGCTCCCCCAACGCGACCTTCGCGGCGTGCACGCCCGCCCGGGCCTCCGACTCCCGAGCGGTGCCCCGGGTGCGGCGCACCTCTCGGCGCCACGCCATCAGGATCCGGACGAGTTCCGAGCGACGATCGTCGGGGATCGATGGGTCGGTCGCGCGCCATCGTCGGCCGGCGATGACAACGTAGCGGCCGTCGTCGGTGGTCGGTGGGTCGGGCATCGGCCGATCGTAAGCGGCGGCGGACGCCGCTCCCGGCGCGTTGGTGCGCCCACTCAGAGCCGAGGACACGATCGGGGCGCACCGCAGCGGCCCCGTCGCCCACGGTTTCGTCATCGCCACCCCGCAGAGTCGGGTGTTGCGAACGCGCGGCGAACGGACGGTGGCGACCAGTGTCCAGATCGCGCACCCCGCTAGCACCCACTTCGACACCGGCAACGGCATCACGCAGAATCGGGGCATGACCGCAAGCCCTCGTCTCTGCGCCACGGCGCCGCCGCCCGCCCCGTCATCGTGTCGCCCGTGGGCGTCGACGTCAGCCTGGGCCGCCTGATGGCCCCCGCCCCGCTGAACGGTCTGTCGGACATTCGCGCGTTCTTCCACACCAACAAGGTGCCGCTCTACTTCATCTCGCCGACCCCGTTCAACCTGTTGGGGATCGACCGTTGGGTGCGAAACTTCTTCTACCTCACCTATTTTGACTCCTTCGAGGGCACCCATTCGCGGGTGTTCGTGCCGCGGCGACGCGACCGCCGTGACTTCGACTCCATGGACGAAGTCTGCAGCCATCTGCTCTCCGATCCCGAGACGCTCGAGTTCATCGCGGGTCGAGGCCCCGGTGGCAAGTGCTGCTTCGTGATGATGAACGAGGAGATTCAAGCCCTCGCACGCCAGGCGGGTCTGGACGTCATGCACCCGCCGATCGAGTTGCGCAATCGCCTGGGCTCGAAAATCGTGATGACGCGCCTCGCCAACGAGGCGGGGATTCCGAGCGTGCCGCATGTCATCGGGCGGGCGGGCTCCTACGACGAACTGCTGGCGCTGGCCGAAAGCGCCGGACTGGGCGACGATCTCGTCATCTCGATCGCGTATGGCAACGCCGGCAGCGGGACGTTCTTCGTGCACGGCCAGCGCGACTGGGACGAGCACGCCGCCGAACTGAGCTCCCAGCCCGAATTCAAGGTGATGAAGCGCATCCGCAACGTCGAGGTGTGCCTCGAGGGTGCCGTGACCCGCCACGGCACCGTGATCGGACCCGCGATGACCAGTCTCGTCGGATACTCGGAGCTGACGCCCAGCCGCGGCAGCTGGTGCGGCAACGACATTTGGCGTGAGGTGCTGCCGCCGGCGCAGACGCACGCCGCGCGGGAGATGGTGGGCAAGTTGGGCGACGTCATGCGCCGCGAGGGCTATCGCGGTTACTTCGAGGTCGACCTCCTGCACGACCTCGATTCCAACGAGCTCTACCTCGGCGAGGTGAATCCGCGGCTTTCCGGGGCGAGCCCCATGACGAACCTGACGACCGAGGCCTACGCCGACATGCCGTTGTTCCTCTTCCACCTGCTCGAATACATGGACGTCGACTACGAACTCGACATCGCGGAGATCAACGCGCGTTGGGAGCGGGGCTATGGCGAGGATGAAGTCTGGGGCCAGGTGATCATCACCGAGACGTCGCCCGACCTCGAGATCTTCACCGCCACGCCGCGCACCGGCGTCTGGCGCATCGACGACGAGGGGCGGGTGTCCTTCGCCCGGTCCGCCAACGACTGGGCCACGCTGCTCGACGGCTCCGAGGCCTTCTACATGCGCGTCGCCGCCCCGGGCGACCTGCGGTCCCAGGGTGCGCAACTCGGCGTGCTCGTCACCCGCTCACACCTGCAGACGGACGACTATCGGCTCAGCGAGCGCTGCCAGCGCTGGGTCAAGGGCATGAAGGCGAAATTCGTCTCGACGCCCCTGACGCCGGCCGCGCCAATCGTCTCGCGGCTTGTCGCGCGGGCGTGAGCAGGGCCGAGTGAGTCGAATCCCCGCCGGCATTTCGCTCGACAACTGGCTCGCGGCGCCGTACTCGCGGTGGTCGTTCCAACACGTCGAAGAGATGGTGCCGACGGCGGTCATCTCGCGCGGAGCGGGGCCGGTCGCGGAGCTGCCGGCGGCCGCCACCGCGGTGGCCGACATGCCGGTGACCAACGTCGGCGGGGAGTCCACCACCGTCGCCGCGGTGATGGCGGCGACTGCGACCGATGGCTGGGCCGTGGCCCACCGCGGGTCGATGGTGGCCGAGGAGTACCTCGACGGCCTGGAACCCGACAGCCGGCACCTGGTGTTCTCGGTGAGCAAGTCACTCGTGGGCGCCGTCGTCGGGGCGTTACACGGGGCCGGCGCGCTGGAACTCGACGCGCCGGTCACCGCGTTCGTGCCCGCCCTGCGCGACAGCGGCTACGCGGGTGCGACGGTGCGACACCTGTTGGACATGAGGTCGGGCATCGCGTTCTCCGAGGACTACCGCGACCCGGGCGCCGAGATCCACCTGCTTGACCAGGCGATGGGCTGGGCGCCCAGAACCCGTCCCGATGCCCCGGCCACCCTGCAGGAGTTCCTGCTCACCCTGCGGCGCACGTCGCCGCACGGCGGCCCGTTTCGATACCGCTCGTGTGAATCCGACGTCCTCGGCTGGGTCAGTGAGGTGGCCGGCGGCGCGCGGATGCCGCAACTGATGTCGGAACTGCTGTGGGGCCGCCTCGGCGCGCGGCGCGACGCCAGCATCGGTGTGGACGCGGCCGGCACCGGATTCTTCGATGGCGGCGTCAGCGCCTGCCTGACCGACTTGATCCGGTTCGGTTCGCTGTTCCTGCGCGACGGCGTGTCCCTGACCGGACATCAGGTGCTGCCGCCGGCGTGGGTGGCCGACACCCTCGAGGGCGGACCCGATTCGCGCGAGGCGTTCGCCGCCAGCCCCGACGACAACGAGATGCCCGGCGGGATGTACCGCAACCAGATGTGGTTCCCCTATCCGGGCAACAACGTCGTGCTCTGCCAGGGGATGTGCGGTCAGATGATCTACGTCAACCGCGCCGCCGAGGTCGTCGCCGCCAAGGTGTCCACCCAGCAGGACTCCCACGAACCCCACATGCTCGACACCTTGCGGGCTTTCGACGCCGTCGCGCAGGCCTTGGCCGTCACCGCGAGCTAGAACCGCGTCGACGCGGCGCGGGCTCTCCGGAGGAGCACGACGGGAGGGCTGTAGCGTGACGGCCGTGACAGCTCCCCGGATCCGCTCGTTTCTCGCCGTGTCCGCCTGCGCCGCGACGTTCGCCGCGCCGTTCGCCGCGTCGGGCACCGCGACCGCGGCCGATTCGTGCCCCACTGCCGCACCGCAGGGCGGCGGCGCGGCGGATTGGACGCTGACGGGCGCCACGGGCAGCGTCGCGGTCACCGGGTCCACGGACACGGCGGCGCCGGTGATCACCGTGACGACGCCGTTCAGCGTGACCCAGACGCAGGTGCACACGCTGCGCGCCGGCAGCGGGCCGGTGGTGGCGCCCACCGCGCGCGTGTCCGTCTGCTACATGGGCGTCAACGGGCGGGACGGGTCGGTCTTCGACAACAGCTACCAGCGGGGTGCGCCGGTCGACTTCCCACTGGGCGGGGTCGTGCCCGGTTTCCAGAAGGCCATCGCCGGGCAAAACGTCGGCTCCACGGTCGCCGTCGCCATGACCGCCGCGGACGGCTACCCCGAGGGACAGCCGAGCGCGGGGATTCGACCGGGCGACTCCCTCGTTTTCGCGATCAAGATCCTCAGCGCGACCGGCTGAGTCGCAAACCCCGCCGCAGCTGTTCCGGTTCGCTATTCTGCTTTTCAGTGCTGGCCGTCGCGTGTCGGCGGCCTTGCTCACGCGGACACGAAAGGGAGCCGGATGTCCTCATCTCGCTGGCCGGCACGGTTGGCCGTCTTCCTTGCCGCCGGCGCCGCGCTGATCGCAAGCGCCGCGACCGCAAGCGCCACCACCCCCGCCGACGACGCCTACCTCGCGCAACTGCGCGCCGCCGGTCTCACCTGGCCGCCGCAGACGGAAGAGGCGCTCATCGGGGAAGCCCACCTCATCTGTTACGACCTCACGTGGGGGTGGACGCCGCAACAGATCGCCGACGACATCCACGCGCACCTCAACGCCCGCGGCGTCACGCTCCTCGAGGTCGGGTCCATGGTGAACGCCGCGCACTCGACCTATTGCCCCGGAAACGTGTGCGACGCTCCCACGCTGTGCACCTGAGGGCCGGCTCGTCACAGCTCGTGCCGGATGCGGCCATCCATCATGGTCAGCATGATCCGGGCCGCGTGAATGTCGTGTGGGTCCGTCCGCAGGATGTTGCGATCGAGCACGATGAGGTCGGCCCGCTTACCGCTCTCCAGCGAACCCACCTTGTCGTCGAGCCGGAGCTGATAGGCGGCGCCGAGGGTGTTGGCGTGCACGGCCTCGGCGACCGACAGCCGTTGGCGCGCCGGGGCGAGCACCGCGGCGCCGGCGTCGCCGATGAGTTGCCGCGTGACCCCGATCTGCACTGAATCCAGCGGCCGATACGTCGAAAAATAGCCTGCCGCCGGCCAATCGGTGCCCAACGAGATCCGGCCGCCCGCGTCGAGCACATCCTTGGGCCGGTAGAGCAGGTCCCGCCGCGGGCTGCCATACCGCGCGGCCATGGTCTCGACGGTGTCCGGGTCGGCCGACATCCAATTCGCCGAAAACTGCGCGATCACACCGAGTTCGCCGAACCTGCGGTTGTCGCTGTCGTGTACGAACACCAGATGCGCGATGCTGTGCCGACGTTGCCGCGGCGGGTTGTGCGCGACCGCGTGCGCGATGCAGTCGAGCGCCGTCTGCGTGGTGCGTTCACCGCAGGCGTGCACGTGGACGTCGAAGCCGGCGGCGTCGACGTCGGCGACGAGCTGCCGCCACTGGGCCTCGCTGAAGGGCGAAGCGCCGGTCGAATCGGGTTGGTCCGCATAGGGTTCGGTGAGCCACGCCGTGTATCCGCCTTGCGTGCCGTCGCCGATGATCTTCACGACGCTCGCCTGGACCAGCTCACTGGAAATTCGCTCGCGAACGCCGAGCAGGCCGGGCACGACCTCGTCGACGGGTGGGGCGTTGACGGTGTAACTGGCGACGACCCGAAACGGTAACTCGTCGGCGCTGGCCAGCTGCACATAGAGGTCGAGGATCGCGGCTTGGTCGTCGCCGATCGGTGGCACCCCGGCGTCGAACAGTGAGGTGATTCCCGCGGCGGCGGCTTTCGGCAACCAGGACCGCAGCAATCTGCCCATCGACTGTGTGGAAATCGGTTCGACGGCGTCGACGACGGCCAGCACCGCGGCCACCTCGAGCACGTAACCCGTTGGGTCGCCGTCGTCGTCGCGGGCGTAGTAGCTGAACCCTGGAACGGGGTCGGGGGTCTCGCGCGTGACCCCCGCGATCTGCAACGCCTTGGTGTTCGCCCACAGGCTGTGCCCGTCGATGGCGAAGAAGAAGCCCGGCCGGTCGGGCAGAACGCGGTCCAGGTCCTGGCGGGTGGGCCCCTGCGGCCCGAACATGTCCACACGCCAACCGAATCCGCGGACCGGGCCGTCGGTGTGCGCGCCGGCGTAGGCGGCGATGGCGTCGAGCGCGTCGGCGGCGGTCGGCACCTGCAGGTCCACGCCCGACGTCAAGAAGGCGCCCAAGAACGGGTGGATGTGGCCTTCGACGAAACCCGGCATCAGCAGCCGGCCGCCCAGATCGACGACGCGGGTGTCCGGTCCGGCGAGAGCCATCGCGCCCGCCTCGTCTCCCACGTGGGCGATGGTGTGACCTCGGACCGCCAGCGCCTCAGCCCAGAGCGTCGGCCCGGCGACGGTGTAGACGGGGCCGTTGCGAAAGACGAAGCTGGCGCGCTCGGGGTCGGCGTCACCGCCCCCGCTCCCCCGCGAGCCGGCGTCGAGAGCCGAGCGTTGCGCGGCCGCCCCTGTCGCGCCGCCGCGCGTCAAGAAGTGCGGACCCCACTCACACGCGGTACACATCAGAACCCCCAATGAGGTTGTCCGAGTCGTCGAGAGCGCATAGTCCTGGGCCGGCTTCGAGCTGCACGTCGCGCGCGGTGACCTCCTGGCCGCAGCGGTCACAGGCGAGGTGCACCTCGGTTCCACCGCCGCAGTCTCGATGCCGGTAGTGCGCGAACGGCCCCAGGGGGGCCATGTACTTGTCACCCCAGGAGCGCAGGGCCATCAGCACCGGATACAGGTCCATGCCTTTTTCGGTGAGGCGGTACTCGTGACGGGTCCGCCGGGAGTCGCGGTAGGCCCGCTGCTCGAGGATGTCCGCGTCGACCAGGCGGCCGAGCCGTTCCGCCAGCAGCGACCGGCTCAGCCCGAGGCCCGAGTGGAAGTCTTCGAAACGACGAACCCCCGCGAACGCCTGCCGCAGCAGGACCAGTGTCCACCGGTCCCCGAGCAGGCCGAGTGGCCGCAGGATGGAACAGGGTTGCGATTCGAGTTCGTCGTGGCGCATTCGACAAGCCTACGGTATTGCGTTCTGAATCAGAACCCAGTTATGGTCGGCACGTGGACTCTGAACTCGAGCGGTGGAAATCCCGCGGGCAGTACTTCGACTATCTGGGATTCAATGTCTTCTATCGAATCGACGGCAGCGGTCCGCCGCTGCTGCTGATCCACGGTTACCCGTTCAACTCGTGGGACTGGGCCCCGATCTGGCCGGAGTTGGTGCAACGCTTCACGGTGATCGCCCCCGACATGCTGGGAATGGGGTTCTCCGACAAGCCATTTGGTTACGGCTACTCGGTGCTCGATCACGCCGACATGCACGAGGCGCTGCTCGCGGAGCTCGGGCTGCGGCACTGTCACATCCTGGCGCACGACCTCGGCAACTCTGTGGCGCAGGAATTGCTCACCCGCCACGACGACGGGCGGCAGTCACAGGGACCGATGCGGATCGACACGCTCACGTGGTTGAACGGGGGTCTGTTCAACGAGGCGTACCGCCCGCGGCCGATCCAGACGCTGCTCTCGCAGACACCATTCGGCGCGGTGGCGAGCCGGTTTCGGCGGGTGTTGTTGTCGAGCCGCGCGCTCGACCGATCCATCGACGAACTCTTCGGGGCCGACACCAAGCCGTCCCGCGCGATGCGTCGCCAGTTCAACGAGATCCTCGAATACAACGACGGAAAGCGGGTCACGCACAAGGTCGGCGGTTTCGTCAAAGACCGTGTGGTGCACCGCAATCGATGGGTTCGAACCATGCGGGAAACATCTGTGCCGCTTCGGTTCATCGACGGCCCTGCCGATCCCAACTCGGGCCGCCACATGGCCACGCGCTACCGGCAGGTCATTCCCAACGCGGATGTGGTGCTGCTCGACGACGACATCGGCCACTGGCCCCAGATCGAAGCGCCCGACGCGGTGCTGGAGCACCTGTTCGCTCACATCGACGGCGCCGCAGCGACACCCTCGTAATCGGGCGCCAGGCGACGTCAGGGACGGCGCACGGTGACGATAGTGACGTCGTCGTCGATGCGGTCCGACGCCATCGCCGCCCAGATCCAGGAAGCCTGCGCGTCGCTCGTGCCCGAAAGCACTTGGGCGAGCCGGTCGAGACCGTCGTCGATCACCTCACCGCGGCGTTCCACGAGCCCGTCGGAATAGAGGACCAACCCGTGCCCGGGCTCGACGGTGAACGTACTGGGCGCGAACGTCACACCACGGACTCCGATCGGCGGCGAGAGTCGGATGGGCGCATAGGCGACTGTCGAGGAGTTCGTCACGTACGGCATCAGGTGGCCGGCGGACGCGGCCTCCACCGCCCCGGTGTCCAGGTCGATCCGCGCGGCGATCACGGTGGCGAACGCACCCGGCAGCATGTGGATGCAGAAGTCGTTGAGCTGGTTGAAAGCCTCTGCCGGGGCGGCGCCGGCGAACAGGTGGGCGCGCAGGGCATTGCGCAATTGGGCCATGGTTCCGGCGGCGGTGATGCCGTGCCCGGCGACGTCGCCCAGCAGCACCACCAGGCGCCCGTCGCGTAGGTGAAACGCGTCGTACCAGTCGCCCCCGACGTTGCCGCCCGCCGCCGGCTCGTAATGCGCGGACAGTTGCCAGCTGCGCAACAGCGTCGGGATGGATTCGGGCAACAGGCTTCGCTGCAGCGTCTCGGCCACCCGCAAGGCGCCGCGGGTCCGGCGGTACAGCGATTCCACCAGGTGGCGCCGCAACGCCTCGGCCGACTCGGTCTCGCTGGGCGCCCACGGTTCGCTGCGCTGATGGACGACCTCGCGCCACCGCTCGAACGACTTGCGCGGGCTGAGCCGCGCCTCCCGGCCGTCGAGGCCCTCCCGGATCTCGATCGCCTTGTTGTGGGGATCCCCACCCCAGTCCACCGAACGCAGCACCTCCCGCCGGAACCACACGGCGTACTGCCCGTCGGGCAGGTTCAGCGCGAGGGCGCCGGCGGCCAGCTGCGGCGCTAGGTCGAGGTCGGGGACGTCGCGCGACAAGCACTCGGTGCTCGCGATCTCTTCGCCCGCACCGCGCGCCCAGGCCACCACGGCGGCCACAACGTCCGGTGGTGGAACCGACCCGAGGACCCGGCGCTCCGCCTCGATGTCGACCACGATCCCGTCGGCGGGCACCAGGTCGAGCAGGTCGGGCGCCCCGAGCAGCGCCGCCGCGAGCGGCTCCCCGTCGTAGAGCGTGGCGCCGGTGAGCTTGGCCAGCACCGCCTGCGCGGCGAGGCGCTTCTGCAGCAAATCGCCCTCGAACCGGTCGACGAGTCGCAGCGACAGCGTCGAGCCGAGGAATTCGGCCGCCACCCGGGTGCCGAACGGCGGCAGGTGCGGGCCGGCGTAATGGTGGCAGGCGATCAAACCCCACAGCCGCCCGTGCCGCAGCAGCGAGATCGACATCGAGGCGTGCACGCCCATGTTCTGCAGATACTCGATGTGCATCGGGGAGACGCTGCGCAGCGTCGAATACGTCAGATCCAGCGGGGCTCCCCGCTCCGGGTCGACGGCCGGCACCAGCGGTGCGGGCGTGTAGTCGACGTCGGAAATCAGCCGCAACCAGTTCTTTTCGTACAGCGCCCGGGCCTGCGCGGGGATGTCGGTAGAAGGATAGTGCAGGCCGAGGAAGGAGTTGAGGTCCTCGCGCTTGGCCTCGGCGACAACCTCGCCGTTGTAGTCCTCGTCGTAGCGGTACACCATGACGCGGTCGAATCCGGTCAGTTCCCGGACCGCGCGGGCGGCGGTGTCGTAGAGCTCGGTCAGGGTGTCGGCCCGGTTCAGCTCCTCCACCGAGTTGCGGACCGCCTGGTAGGTATTCGGGAAGGAGAACGGCCGCTCCCCGTAAGCCATTTCGAACTCGACGAGCAACACGCCGGCCGGGTCGCGGTGCAAGATGGCGTCGAACGGACGCGACTCGCCGTCCACCTCAACGACGCACTCAACCGGATTCCGTCGGCTTAGGTTGCCGAAGATCGCGGCCGCCTGCTCGATGCGCGCGGACTGCTCGGCGCCGATCAGGTCCGAGAGGTGCCGTCCCAGGACGGCCTCCGCCGGGCGACCCAGCAACTCCGCGACGTTGGCGCTGACCTGACGCACCTCGAAGCCGGGTTCGCGGACGACCGCCAGGACACCGCGGGGCTGGATGCTGCCGGGAATGTGGATGGGCTCGCGAGCGCAGTTGTCGAGGTCGATGGGCGTGCCGACCGGAAGCAGATCGGGCACCGCGTCGGGGACCGTGCCCCCGAAGCCCGCTGCCCGGCCGCCGCCGCTGGTCAACCGATCAGCCCCAACGGTGCGGGGAGGGCTGGGCGGGAGGCCGATGCCGAGGCCAGCACCCTGTTGAGGTGGCCCCGTCGTCGCTGAGTCGATTCAGCCGCGATCTGCGTTCCCTTTCGGATTCGCCCGACTGGCGACGTCGGGCACGTCTACAAGCATTGTCCTCACCGCACGGCGAGACCCGCGAAGCGACACTTGAGTGCATATGACAACAAATGATCTTGAACGTTGTTTCCGGCTGGTCGTCACCGCCCCCGCGGCGTCTACCAGTGTAATCTGGCAGGCCATGTCCCCGACCGCCGTCCGTGCAGCGCGCCGCCTTTCGGTGGCGATGAAGGAGGGGTCGGCGGCGGAGCACGAGGCCGCGGAACAGAGCGTCTTCGTCACCGAGTTGCTCGCGGGCCGGGTGGCCGCCAGCGGCTACGCCGACTATCTGCTTCGGCTGCGCCCGGTGTACGCCGCGTTGGAGGAGGCCGTGCGCGCCCGCCGCGACGACCCCATGGTGCGCGCCGTCTACGACCCGGCCCTGGAACGGGTTCCCGCCATCGACGCCGACCTCGCGTACTGGAGCCGCGGCGGTGCCCGCGTCGCCCAGTCGCCCGCGGCGGCAGCCTATGCCGGGCGGATCGCCGGTTCCGGCTGGGGCGGCGCCCTGGTGGCCCACCACTACACGCGCTACCTGGGCGACCTCTCCGGGGGCCGGATGCTTCGCAACGCGCTGGACCGGGCTTTTGACCTGCGGGGCGCCGGCCTCGCGTTTTACGAATTCCCGGTCCGGCCGAAGCCGTATAAGGACGCGTATCGGGCCCGCCTCGATGCCCTGCGTCCCCGGCCGGCGGACACGGATCGCATCGTCAACGAGGTCAAGGCCGCGTTCGGCCTGAACCGGGCGCTGCTCGACGAGCTCGCCGGCAGCGCGGCCAGTCGACCCCGCTGACTTCAGGGCCGTCGCCACCGCACGCGCGCGGCGACGAACCAGGTGCCGTGCAACAACACCTCGCCGCCGAGTTCGTCCGCCAATTGCCGGGCGGTGAGATAGCGCTTGTACACGGCGTGGCGTGAGCCGTCGTTGAGGACCCGCTCCTGCCACTGCTCCGGTTCGACGCCGGCGCGCAGCGCCGAATCGATCACGATCAACTCCCCCGACACCCGTCGGGCCTCCCCGAGGAACGCCCGGCGTTCGTCGGGGGGCAGGTGCCCGTAGAAGTGCCCGGTCAGCACCCGGTCGAAAGAGTGCGCGGCGAACGGCAACGCCAACGCGTCCGCCACGACCGCCACGCCGTGCGGCAATCGCGACTGAGTGAGCGCCACCATGGCTGGGCTCTGATCCACTCCGACCACGAGACCGCGCAGCTGCCGCGTGAGAAAGCCGGTGCCGCAGGCGACGTCCAGCGTTCGGGCGGCGGGCAGCGCGGCAACCAGCTCCACCACTTGCGAGACTTCGGCGTCCCATCCGGGGCGGTCACGCTGGGCGAACTGGCCTTGGCCGAGGTACCACTCGTCGTATTCGGCGGCGCGTTGGTCGTAATAGGCTGCGGTGCCCGGGTCACGGGCGAAGCGCGGCGACGGCATCACCCGAGTCTTGCGCGGCGCGCCGGGGCGCCGCCACCCATTTTCGCGCCGTGGGCTCAGCCTCGACTGGTGGCCAACGTGAACAGCACCTTGCCGTCTCGCTCGCCGGCCCGTGCCAACGCGACGGCGTCACGCCAGTCGCTCAGCGCGAAACGCCGTTGCACACGGGCTGACAGCGTGCCGTCGGCGATCAGCGCGATCAACTCGCCGTACGCGGCTTGGACCTCGGCGTGCGAGGCCCGCCGCAGCCAGTTCATCAGCCAGAAGCCGGTGAGGTTGAGGTGATTGCCCATGAGGTCCGCCCCGGCGATCGCCGGCGGTTGGCCGGACAGGGCGGCGTACGACACCAGGGTGCCGCCGAAACGGAGGTGATGGGCCAACTGGGTGCTGGCAGGACCCCCGATGCAGTCGACCGCCAGGTCCAGGCGGTTGCCGTCGAGCGCGCTCCCCAGATCGTTGGCCAGGTCGGGGCCGTCGACGATCACCAGATCACCGCCCGCATCCAGCACCGACTGGGCGGCCTCGTCCCGTCGCACGATGCTCACGGTGTGGTGCCCGAAGTGCTTGGCGAGCCTGACCACATATTGGCCCACCGCGGAGTTTCCGGCCGTTTGGCCGATCCACCGCTGTGGCGCGTCCGGATCCCCGTAGTCGCGCAGCAGCAGCAGCGCCGTCATCGGGTTGATGCCCAGCATCGCGGCCTGCTCCACGTCCAGGGTGTCGGGCACGACGATGACGTCGGTCACGGCCGCGACCGTGTGGGTCGCCCAGGTTCCGTGTCCGTAGGTGGGCAACAACGCGACCCGGCGCCCGCGCAACCCTTGGTCCACGCCCGGGCCGACGGCCACTACCCGGCCGACACCCTCCGCCCCCGCCGGTGCGCCCGGCTTGGCCGGAACGAAGTAGCGCCCGCTGATGAACAGGAAGTCCGACGAATTCACGGTGGCGGCTTCCACCGCGACCAGCACCTGGTCGGGCCCGGGCGTCGGGGTGTCAAACTCGGTCAGCGTGAGGGCCTGCGTGGGATCGCCGGCTTGAATGAGCTCCAGTCGCTGCATGGTGTTTCCTTACGTGATCGGTGCATCGATGACAGGTGAACGCATGCGCCGCAGCCACTCCGGAGTGCCGCAGCGATCGGCCGCGGCGCATGACAGCCAAAGCGTCATTTCCGTGTCGCCTATTCCGCGGCAGCCGAACGTCATTGACGTAACATGCATTCAGTTACATTCGCCTGCAGCATGTTTCGATTCAATGACACACGGCGGTTGCCGCCGCGGGATCCCCCCGCGGCGCCCGCTCATCGGTGTCGAGTTCAGACCTGGTTGAAACCGCCGTCCGCGGTGACCGTGGAGCCGGTGGTGAAGCTGGACAGGTCGCTGGCGAGAAACACTGCGGCGTTGGCGATTTCGGAGGGATCGGCGAATCGCCCGAGCGGTATGGTGGCGATGCGGGCCGCGCGGAATTCCTCGATCGAGGCGTCCGGATCGGTCTGGGCCGCCAACGCGTTGCTTCCCGGGGTGGCGGTGGACCCCGCGACGATGACGTTGACCCGGATGTTGCGGGGGGCCAACTCGTTGGCCCAGGCGCGCGCAAGCGACCGGACGGCGGCCTTGCTGGCGGCGTAGATGCTCAATCCCGCGCGCCCACGATCAGCGGTGGTGGACCCGGTCAGGATGATCGAAGCGCCATCGTTGAGCAGCGGCAGTGCCTTCTGCACCGTATGCACCACCCCCTTGACGTTGGTCGTGAGGAGGGCGTCCAGGTCGTCGTCGCTGATCTCGCCCAGCCGGGCCACCCGGGTGGACCCGGCGTTGGCCATCACGATATCGAGGCCGCGGCCGGCCGCCGCCACCTCGGCATAGAGGCGATCCAGATCCGCGGGCATCCCGACGTCGCCGGGGACGGCGGTGGCGCGGGGCCCCAAAGACCTTGCCGCGTCCTCCAGTTCGGGTCGGCGTCGACCGGTGATGAACACCCGCTCGGCCCCTTCGGCGATGAATCGCTGGGCGGTGGCCAGGCCGATGCCGGAGTTGGCACCCGTGATGACGGCGGTCTTGTGGTCGAGCAGTCCCATCCAGAGCTCCTGACGTCGGCGGTGGGTGAAGGCCCGGTCGATCAAGCGCGCGGGGTCGCGCGCCGCCACACCAGGCGGCCGTTGCGTGGCTGTCCCTGGATCAGCACCGGTTCGGTGGGGCTGAGTTGGAGCCTGGAGTCGCCGATCTGGGCGGCGCGATACTGTGTCCCGCCGATCCAGTTGGGCAGCAGGCTGACGTCGACGTGATGCGCGACGACGTTGTTGTCGAGCACGCTGTACGGCCCCGAATAGGCAAGGTATCCGCTTGCCGCCGAGGCCAGTTCGCTGTCTTCGGCGGCCTGCAGGTCGCCCCGCCGGACGGGAGCCCGGTCGGTCCGCATGATCTGCGCCGACATGTAACCGTCGGGGGTGTACATGATGATCCCCTTGGCGTCGGGGCCCAGTGGGTAGCGGACGTCGGACCCGTCGAGCGCGCTGCTCTGATAGGACTCGAGCGTCCACGCTCCCACGAGGTAGTCGCGAAGGGTCTGGATGTCAGTGACGGTCATGATGGCGTCCTCCCGCGGTGGGTGTTGTCGTTACCGGTGCGCACCGACCGCGTCCTGCGTGGCGGCGGTCAGCACGGTGATGGCCGTATCGAAGGGTTCGGGATTGCGCAGGGCGCGGCTGAGGATCAGGGCTCCCTCCATGGTGGTGACGGCGAGGGTCGCCAAGCTGCGCGCAGCTTCCTCGGGGACGGACTTCTCCGCCAGGCGTGCCGCAACCGTGGTGATGACGTCACTGAAGCCGCGCCGGGTGACGTCACTGAGCGGGGCCGAGGCGGGCGTGCATTCGATGACGATGGGCGCCACGGCGCACCCTTGTCGATAACCACTGCCCACTATTTCGTCACGGAAGTGGGCCATGAAACCGGCGATGAACTCCTCGGCCGAATCGGTGTTGCCCGCAACGCGATTCACGTGGGCGATGACCTCGGAGGAGTGCAGCAGGCTCACCTCGGTCGCCAGTTCACCCTTGCCGCCCGGGAAGTGGAAGTACAGCGAGCCGCGCGGCGCTGCGCTTTCGGCGATCACGTCGGACAGCGCGGTGCCCAGGTAACCGTGCTCACGAAAAAGCCGGCGGGCGGCTGCGACCATCCTCTCTCGGACATCAGTACGACGTACCATGACGCTAATCATACATGTCGTTGCGTAACTGCAGGACATATCGGTCCTATCTCGAGCTATGGTAGTATGACGTACGGCATAGCTTGCCGGATAGCGCGGCTTGGTGCACCCCGTCGATCGCAGCTCGGCGAGCGCCAGATAATCTATGCGCGTTGCTGATTCGTATGTGGATCATCAAACGCGCAGTGCAGCAACATGATTCGATCTCCCACTCTGGAGAATCAACGCCACTTTTGAACCGGTCCGCCGAACGGCTCGTCTCCAAGGTGTATCGACTGTGCTGGTTGCGAGCCGATGGGAGATTGATTCGTGGACAATGCATTAAAGGCCGGGTACGACGTCATCGTGTGTGGAGCCGGATCGGCGGGCGCGGTGGTCGCCGGCCGGCTGGCCGAGAACCCCGCCGTGCGCATCCTTCTGCTGGAGGCGGGCGGCACCGACAACGTGCCCGGTGTGACCGAGGCCGCCCAATGGCCGTCGAACCTCGGTAGCGAACGGGACTGGGTGTTCGCCTCCGAACCCGACCCGCGCCTGTTCGGGCGCTCCATCCCGTTCTCGATGGGCAAGGTGCTGGGCGGCGGATCCAGCATCAACATCATGATCTGGGCCCGCGGGCACCGCGACGACTGGGATCTGTTCGCCCGCGAATCCGGAGAGCCGGCCTGGGCATACGATCACGTGCTGGGCCTGTACCGCGACATCGAGGACTGGCACGGCCGCGGCGAACCCGCTCACCGCGGGCGGGGCGGCCCGGTGTTCGTACAACCGGCACCCGGCGTCCATCCGCTCGCGCCGGCGACCGTCGCGGCGGCGCGCGCGCTGGGGATCCCCACCTATCAGAGCCCGAACGGCAGGCTGATGGAGGAGATCCGCGGCGGCGCGATCACCGATCTGCGCTGCGTCGACGGCAGGCGACTGTCGCTGTTTCGCACCTATACCGCGCCGCACCTGGGCAAGCCGAACCTCACCGTGGTGCCCGACGCGCTGGTGACGCGCGTGGTATTCGACGGGGACCGAGCCACCGGGGTCGAGGTGGTTCACGACGGTGAGGTCCACCGGGTGGCCGCCGACACCGAGGTAGTGCTGTCCCTCGGTGCGGTGCAGACTCCAAAAGTGTTGATGCAGTCGGGCGTCGGCGACGAAACCGAGCTGAAGCGCGCCGGGGTGCCGACCCGCCAGCACCTGCCCGGCGTCGGTCGAAACTTCCACGACCACTACGGGTTCGACTGCGTCTGGGAGTTCCCGGACGGTGTCCGGGGCAACTTCCAGGCGGGGGCGACGCTGTTCTGGGATTCCGGAGCCGCCGACATCGCGGTCCCCGACCTGTTCGCCTGCCTCGGGGACTTGCCCAAGGCCACCTCCGAGAATGCGGCGAAATACGGTCTGCCGAGCAACAGCTGGATCTTGTTCGGCTCGCCCACGCATCCGAAGAGCCGCGGTCGGGTGCGACTGTGCGGCGCCGATCCCGCGGATCCCCCGCGCATCGAAGCCAATGCGTTGTCGCATCCCGACGACCTCAAGGCGTCCATCGCCTGCATCGAAACCCTCCGCGAGATCGGCAATTCCGCCGAGCTGCGGCCATTCGTCAAACGCGAGGTGATGCCCGGTGATCTCAGCGGAGCCGAGCTGGAAACCTACCTGCGCAACGCGGTGAGCACCTACTGGCACGCGTGCGGGACCGCGAAGATGGGGCGGGACGCCATGTCGGTGGTCGACGGCCGGCTGAAGGCCTACGGCTTCGAGAACTTGCGCGTCGCCGATGCATCGATCATGCCGCGGATCACGTGTGCCAACACGATGGCGCCGTGCGCGATCATCGGCGAGCGGGCCGCGCAGTTCATCTCCGCCGAACACCGGTTCTAGCCGCGGCGGCACTCCCCTGGGCCGACACGGCGTCGCCCAACTCGTATCCTCAGCGGCATGAACGACGCATCGGTCGCGGCCCGGCCGGCCGCCCTCGTCCGGCTGCGGGCGGCCGGCGCGCCCGCCCGCTAGGCCCAACACCGGTGCTAACCCTCGTCTTTGCGCTGGTAGGACTGGCGCTGCTGGACTCGTTGAACGTCCTCAACGTCGGGGTGGTATCGGCCGTCATCTTCGACAGCCGCTTGGGTCGCCGGTCCCCGGTCCCCGGTGCGATGAGCTACATCGCGGGTGTGTTCACCATCACGACGGCCTTCGGCCTGTGCACGGTGCTCGGTCTGAGCGCCCTCACCACGCTCCTCGATTTCCACATGACCCCGACGATTCGGTTCCGCGGTGAACTGGTGCTCGGGCTCGTCCTGGCCGGTGTGGCGTACTTCCCGCTGACCGCGCAGTCCTCAGCCCCCGGATGGGCCCTGGCCGCCATGCGGCGACGGCCGTGGCTGCTCGGCTTCCTGGGCCTGGCGGTCGGCACCGGCCAAGCCCCGACCGCCGTGCCCTACCTGACCGGGCTGGCCATGCTCGCCGCCCTGCATCCGCGGCCACCACTGTGGCCGTTGGTGATCATCAGCTACTGGATGATCGCGCTCGCTCCACCGCTGCTCATCCTCGCCCTGTCCATGCGGAGGACCATCCGGGCGAACCGCATCCAGCGCCGGCTGGTGCGCATCCTCACTCGCTATGGCCCGTTGTCGGTCCGGCTGCTGTTCCTGGTCTTCGGAGTGGGGCTGGTCGCCGACGCGCTGGTCAACCACAGCGCGTTGTGGTGAGACGCGCCCCTTTCACATGCTTTGCACAGCCGGCTGAATTACGTTGGCGCTGTGACTGATCGTCGAGAACGTGCGATGTCGTTCGGCGCAATCGCCGAGGATTACGACGAGCTGCGGCCGCAGGCCCCACCGCAGGCGGTGCAATGGTTGCTGCCGGCCGGCTGCGATGTGGCCGTCGACGTCGGTGCGGGGACGGGGCTGTTCACCCGCGCGCTCGTCGGCCGGGCGGCACAGGTCGTCGCCGTCGAGCCGGGCCCGCGGATGCGGGCGGTGCTCGCGCAACGGTCCCCCGAGGTGCGCGCGGTCGAGGGTAGCGGTGAGGCGATTCCCCTGCCCGACGAGAGCGCGGACGCCGTCTTCGTCTCGTCGGCGTGGCACTGGATGGATCCCGAACGCGCCGTTCCGGAAATCGGCCGGGTGTTGCGCGACGGTGGCCGCTTCGGGCTGATCTGGACCAGCCGGGACCGCGACGTGGACTGGGTGCGCAACCTCGAGGTGTTGCCCGGTGACGCCCCGACCGAGCTGGACGCGCCCGACCGGTTCCGGCGGCGCCACGAGAACGTGGTGTTGCCCGATCCGCAGATCTTCCACCATGTGGAGCGCGAGACCTTCGCGTTCGTCCGGACCATGACGGTCGACGACGTGGTGGCGATGCTCGCCACCTACAGTCGGGTCATCGTCGCCGACCCGCAGGACCGTGACCGGCGGCTCGCCAACGCCCGCGGCGTCCTCGCCGACCGGTTTCCCGGGGCGCAG